>SYLY01000206.1 GCA_005808475.1 Acidobacteriota bacterium | reverse complement strand
GGCCCTAGGCGGCCTTGGAGCGGCCTTGGATGCCGCCGATCGAGGCACGGAAATCGTCGCCCTCCACATTTTCGGGGCGGCCGCCCGGGCCGGGCCCCGAGGTTGGTCCGATTTTGCGGATCTTGGGACAGGCTCCAGGTACAGGTTGCCCACCAGGAACTCGCGCCGGACGCGGTCGAGCGTGGCCGGGTTCCGCGAGTAGCAGCCTCCCGTCAGCGCATACGGAGTTCCATTGGCGATCTCGAGCGCGTGCGTGAGATCGCGGGAGCGGAACACGGCGAGCACCGGCCCGAACAACTCCGTCTGCCCGAGCATCGACGCCGGATCGGCCTCGTGAAACACATGCGGTCCAATGAACCAGCCGCGTTCGGCGAGCGGCCCGGCATCCACTCTGGCGACCAGCTTCGCCTCGCGCCCGGCCTGCTCGATCGCGCGACGCAGCCGTTCGAACGCCTCGCGGTCGATCACCGGGCCCACGAAGGCGCCCGGATCCTCCGGCGGCCCAACGGCGAGGCTTGCCGCCGCGTCTCCCAGGCGCTTCACGAATGCGTCGTACACGCCGGGCAACACGATGACGCGCGAGCAGGCCGAGCACTTCTGCCCCTGATATCCGAACGCGCTGGCGATCACGCCGCGAATGGCCTCGTCGAGATCGGCGTCGTTATCCACGATGATCGCGTTCTTTCCACCCATCTCCGCGAGCACGCGCTTGACGTGCCGCTGACCAGGAGCCTGGGTGGCCGCCGTCCGGTTGATCAGCGTACCCACCGCCACCGATCCCGTGAATGCGATCGTCGACGTGAGTGGATGCTCCACCAGCGTCCTACCCACCACTTCGCCCACTCCGGGGACCAACTGCGCCACGCCGCCGGGCAGTCCGCTCGCGCGCAGCATCTCGAACAGCAGCGCGCCCACGATCGACGATTGCTCGGCGGGTTTGATCACCACGGTATTGCCCGTCACCAGCGGCGCGATCGCCATGCCCGTCAGGATGGCGAGCGGGAAGTTCCACGGCGCGATCGTCACCGTGACGCCGCGCGGGACATGGAAGTACTCGTTGTGTTCGCCGGGAAGGTCGCGGCGGCGAAGCCCGGTCAGTTCGATCGCGCCGCGCCCGTAGTATTCGCAGAAGTCGATCGCTTCCGCTACGTCGGCATCCGCCTCGCGCCACTGCTTGCCGGTCTCGAGCACCATCCACGCCGCCAGTTCGAATCGCCGCCGGCGCATTTGGCGGGCGAGTTCGAACGCCACCGACGCGCGGATCCACACCGGAGTGTCGCGCCAGGAGGGAAACGCGCGCGCCGCGGCCTCCACCGCTTCGGCGGCTTGCCCGGCGGTGCAGGACGCGACACGGCCGAGCGATTCGCGATGATCCGCCGGGTTCCGCGATTCGATCCACTCGCCGCTCGAGGCCTCCTTGCCTGCGATCCACGCCGGCCAGTCGCGGCCCAGCCGCCCCCGGACTTCGGCGAGTTCGGACTTCATCGCGTCGCGCGGGGCCGCGTGCGTGAAGTCGGACAATGGCTCGTTGGCGAATGGCGGCAAGACGCCGTCGGGTGTGGGCATCGTTTTCTCCTCCCGCGCGGACGGGTAGTCGTGGCCCGATTCCTCGGGCGCGAGCAGCAGCGCTTCTGCGTCCTTGCCGTCGACGAACGCGCCGCGCAGGAACGACGTGTTGGAAGTATTCTCGAGCAGCCGCCGCACCAGGTACGCCATGCCGGGAATCAGCGGCCCGAACGGCATGTAGATCCGCACGCGTTCACCCCGCGCGGCAAGCGCCTGTTTCACCGTGTCCGCCATGCCGTGGATCATCTGGATCTCGTAGGACGCGGGCGGCAGTCCGGCGTCTTCGGCGCACGCGATCGCGTGCGCCAGGCTGCGGATGTTGTGCGACGCGAAAGCCGGCCGGAGCCAGTCGCGATGGGCGATCAGGAAGCGTGTACACCGCTCGTAGCAGGCGTCGCTTTGCCACTTCTGGGGGAACAGCGGGACCGGCCAATGTTCGCGCGAATGGACGATGGTCTCGAAATCCCAGTACGCGCCTTTTACCAAACGAACCCAAACCGGCGCGCCCCTTCCCCGCGCCCATTCGGCGAGGCGGCGGAGATCGGCCTCGGCTTCCGGCATGTAGGCCTGGATCGCGATGCCCACCTGAGGCCAGTCGCGGAACTCCGGCTCGGCCAGTATCCGTTCGAAAATGTGGAGCGTCAGATCCTTGAAGCCGTAGTGCTCCATGTCGAAGTGCGCGAACGCGCCCACCCGGCGCGCGGCGCGCAACACGTCGCGCAGACGCGGCGCCGAGCCGCGAAAGCTGCCCTCCGGATCGATCGGGTCGAACTGGCTGTAGAGCGCGCTGACCTTGATCGACACGTTCACCGCCGGCAGCGGACCCCACGGCGTGGCGTCCAGCCGCGGGTTGGCGGGCCACGATCGCGCCTCGGCGGCCACGGCTTCGATCAACTCGATCGTCTCGCGTTGGTACTGCTCCGCCTCGGGTTCGGTCACCGTCGCCTCGCCGAGCTTGGAGAGTGTGAAGGCGAACCCGCTCGAGCGCAACGCGGCGACCGATCGCGCGACTTCGGCGGCGGTCTCGCCGGCGATGAAGCGGCGCGCCATGCGTCGTGTGTTGCCGCGCGCGAGCGACGCCGCGAGTCCAGCCCAGCGCGTCCCCGGCCGCGCCAGCCGCGAGACCGTGCGCAACGCCCACGGCAGATTCGGCGAGCCCGCGAAGTACGCCTGTATGTGGCCGGCAATGTCGTCCGGCGTGCGCAGCGACGGCAGCACATCGACGAAATGGAACAGGTTGGCCTTGAGCTTTGGATCGCGCATGGCCCACTCCATGACGCGATCGTCCCACCAGCGCGGATCGAGCGGCGAGGCTCCGCCCGTTCCCGACCGGGCGAAGATTTCCCGGCCGATCTCCTTGGCGCGCTTATCCAGGAGGGCCGGGGTCATCACTTCGGATTAGAACACGTAGCGCAGGCTGAGTTGCAGCACCCGCGACGTGTCGTCGGCGCGAGACGCGCCCACGAAGTTCTGCGGGTTGTACGTGCTGGTGATCCGCCCGAACACCGCGCTCTGCAGGTCGCGCGTGGGGAAGGCGAATCGCGGCGAGTTGGTCACGTTGTAGAACTCGATCCGCGCGTTCAGCGAATGGCCTTCGCGCACGGCGAACACCTTCTGGATCGCCAAGTCCCACGTGTTGATTCCTTGCCCGAAGAACGTGTTGCGTCCGAGCGTCCCCTTGCCGTCGTTGCCCGGATCGAACAGCCGCTCGCGCTGCGTGGTCAGACGGTTCGGATAGAATCCGGCGGACGGCAACTGCAACTCCGAAATCACGCGCCCCGAGGTTGGATCCTGGCGCCCGTCGTCGACCGAGCGGCCGAACAGGGAGGGATCGAGTAGAATGGGCCGGTCGTTCGGCACGCCGTCCGCGTTCACGTCGTAACCGGCCAGAACGGTGAACGGATTGCCGCTGGCGAACGTGTTGTTGCCGCTGATCCGCCAGCCGTGCAGCGCCTGCTTGGCGATTCCATGCGACTGCTTGAACCAGGGCAGCGTGTATCCGTAGTTGAGGTTCGCCCGGTGCCGCTGATCGAAATCGCCCAGGCCGCGCAGGCTGCGCGCCGAACCCGCCTCGGTCAACGTGTTCCCCGCCGAGACATCCGATCCCGTGTCGATCGTCTTGCCGAACGCGTAAGCGAAGCTCCAGTGGAATCCGCTTTGCCACCGCCGCTTCAGTTCCACCCGGAGCGCATTGTAGTAGCTCCAAGCGCCGTTGTTGATGTAGGTGACCGCGCCGTATCGAACATCCGGCCGCCGCAGATTGGTGCGAGGCTGCGCCTGCGAGATCAAGCCGGGCGCGGGGGTTGTGTTGCTCAGGTTGGCGTCGATCTTGTCGTACAGCAAGCCGTCGTTGGGGCTCACCACCGGAAAGCGGGCCCGGTTCAGGATCGCGTTTTGCAGCAGGCCGATTCCACGCGTGCGGTTGTAGCCGAGGCTCACCGTGTGATGCGCGCCCACCTGGCGCTCCACGGTCAGGTTGTATTGATGAACGGTGGGCATGCCGAGATCCGGGGCGACGCGGGCGATGTCGATGCGGCCCGGATTGAAGTTCGGCGCGCCCGGCGTGTATTGGAATCCGCCGCTCGGGTCGGCGATCTGGAAGGTCGGGTCGAAGCTGCGGAACACTCCGTGCGGCGGCAGGCTCCGCAGGCTGGCGCCGCCCTGAGTGAAGATCGACTGGAAGATCCGGTTGTGGAAGATGCCGAACCCGGCGCGAACCGATGCGCGCCCCGGTCCGCCGGTGAGCTTGCGGATCCAGCCCGATTGCGCGCCCGGCGTCCACGCCAGTCCGAACCGCGGCTCCCATCCGCCGAAGTCGCCGTAGTTGTAGGCCACCTTCCCATCGACCTCGTCCGGCGCGCGCACGCGTTCGTAACGCAGCCCGAGATTCATGGTCACCGTGGGTCGCAGCTTTAGGTCGTCCATGAAGAACAGGTTGTATTCGCCGAGCCGGTTCCGCGTGGCGAAATTGCCATAGCCCTTCTGATAGCTGGTCAGGTAGCCGCGCAGGAAATTCTCCCAACCTTCGAATCGCTGCGGCGTGTTGACCACTCCCAACGGCCCGAAGCTCCAGAAGCCGCGCGAGAAGTTGTCCGCCAGATCGTCCAGGTTCTGCTTCCGCGCGTCGACGCCGCCCTTCAGGATGTGGCGGCCGCGCACGTGCGACATCGTGTAGTTGAACTGGTAGTCGAGTTGCCGGCGGTTGATGGGGAACGCGCCGGCGTTGCCGATAGTGGTGGTGGTGTACGCCGAAGGGTTCGAGATGCGAACCACCGGAGTGGAGTTCCCGGTGGAGATGTCCACCAGTGTGGTCCGCTGGCCCATCCCGAAGCGGAACTCGCCCCAGGTCGCGTAGCCGAACATGTGTGTCGCGGTGAGGCCCACGTTGGTCTGCTTGTTGTTCTGGCGGGCTGTCTCGCCGGCGATGAGTTCGCCGGGAAAGCGCTTCTGCCGGCTGTATTGATAACGCACCGCCACTTGATCGCGCTGAGACGCGTTCCAGTCGATCTTGCCGCTATAGTCTTCGTCGGGGAACGAAGACGGGCGGATCTCGACGAAGCACCGGTCGCACACGCTGGTCGCGTTCGGCGCCTTCTTCGGGAAGCGGTCGAGGATGTCCTGCAGGAACGCGCGGTCGGCTTCGATGTCAGGATGCTCCTCGGGCTTGAGGCACAGGCGGCAATCGCCCACCTGAATCCGATCCGTCGGTAGGAAGATGAAGCGCCGGACCGTCGAATACTGGCGCAGCTTGGTCTGTTCGAACGAATGGAACAGGAACAGCTTGTTCTTCAGGATCGGGCCGCCGAAGGTCCAGCCGAACTGGTTCCTGCGATAAGGCGCGCGCGGCGCCACCGGAGTTCCGCCGATGCTCCCCAGAGCGTTGTTGAAAAAGCTGTTCGAGTTCAGTTTTTCGTTCTGCAGGAACTCGTACGCGTCGCCATGCCACTTGTTCGTGCCGGACTTGGTCTGCACCAGCACCACCGCTCCGCCCGCCCGGCCGAACTCCGCCGAGTAGGCGTTGGTGAGCACCTGAATCTCCTTGATCGCGCTGATGTTGACGCCTTGCCGGTTGGAGCCTTCCGACGAATCGTCGTTGTTCACTCCGTCGATCTGGAACGTCGCCGAACGGCTCCCCGTGCCGTTGAACGAGACGTAGCTGCCGGTGGATAGGGTCGGGTTGTTGACCGCCGCGTAACCGCCGGTGGACTGGAAGCCCGGCATCTGCTCGATCAGAGAAAGAAAGTTGCGCGACGGAAGCGGACGATCCTCGATGACCTTTTCGTCGAGCGACGACTTCACTTCTCCTCGCGAGACCTCGATCAACGCGGCATCGGCGGCGACGGTGATCTGGGCCTCCACGGCCGCGGGCTTCAGTTGGAAATCGGCCGCGCGCAACGCGTTCAGTTCCACCAGCGCCTTGCGCCTTACTCCCCCGAACCCCGCCGCGGACGCGGTGGCCTCGTACGTGCCGATCGGGAGAAACGTGAACTGGTAGTAGCCCTCGCCGTTGGTCACCGACTTCCGCGTGAGGCCGTTCTCGAGATTGCGAATCTCGATGGCGGCGTTGGCCACCGCGGCGGCGGTGGAATCGGTCACGTGTCCCTCGAGCGACCCGGTCACCGTCTGGGAGTAGGCTGCGGCGAGGAAAAACAGCGCGGCGGCGAGACTCTTCATGTCCCAGAGGGTAGCATTGGAGCACCGCCTCCGAGTTCGCGGAACAGCCAGGCGCGCGCCAACTGCCAGTCGCGTTGCACCGTGCGCACGGAGACGTTCAAGACCTCCGCCGTTTCCGTCTCGTTCATGCCGCCGAAGAAGCGCAACTCCACGATGCCCGCCTTACGTTCGTCGAAGGCGGCCAGTCGGTCCATTGCGTGGTCGAGCGCGATCAGGTTCACCGCGGGCGCGGTCCCCGGCGAATTGGCGTCGGTGATCGTCACCGCCATCTCGCCGCCGCCGCGTTTTTCCGCCGCGCGCCGCTTGGCGTGGTCCACCAGGATGCGGCGCATCATTTTGGACGCCACGGCGTAGAAATGGACGCGGTCGCGCCATTCCACGGTCTTCCAGTCGATCAACCGCAGGAACGCCTCGTTCACCAATTCGGTGGACTGCAGCGAGTGGCCGCGCCGCTCCCGTGTGAGATGCCGCGCGGCAATGCGGCGCAACTCCTCTTCCACCGCCGGCGCCAGCCGTTCCAGCGCTTCCCGATCCCCATGGCTCCACGCGGACAGCAGCCGGGTGACCTCGGCGGGTGATGGACTCAACGAAAATCCTCGATGGACAGGATGTCGCTCATCGTCGAATCCAATCGAGCATACACGAACCACTGCCCGTTTGGCGATACCGTGAGTGCCGGTACCATGCCCTGGGGCCGCTCCTTCATCTCGGAGATCTTCTCGACGATCCGCGATCCCATGGCGCGCCGGCGGATCTCCCAATGGCCCTTCTCCGCGGCGCAGTAATAGAGCGAATCCCCGGAAATCGCCCAGCAACGGTCCATCTGGACCGTCATCACCTCTTCTTCCCGCGCCGCCGCGATATCCGGCCCCGTTGTCTTTCGGAAGATCACGTTATTCCGGGAGTAATAGAAGTAGCGGCTGTCCGCCGTCTCATTACCCGAGATCACCGGACCGTCCGCGACGCGCTCGCGCTTTTCCGGGTCGTCGACGCGAACGCGAAACAACGTGCGGTCGCCCTCCACGTCCGACGAGAAGTAGATCCATTTCGAATCGCGGGACCACGCCGGAACCACGCTCTCGGTCCACTCCCGCAACAGGCGCCGCGGTTCGCCGCCATCGGGCGAGATCAGATAGATCTCGCTCCCCCCCGCGCGGCGGGAATCGAACGCGATCCAACGGCCGTCCGGTGACCAACGCGGCGAACCGGTCACCGCCGCGCCGATGAACGTCAACTGCCGCTGGTTCCCGCCGTTCGCATCGCAGATCCAGAGTTCGTAGGAGCCCGTGCGGCGCGACACGAACACGATGCGCGAACCGTCCGGCGAGATGTCCGCGCTGTGATCCTCGCGGTTGCCCGGCACGATCGGCGTGTCCCTGTCGAATCGCGGGCCGTCGAACCGGTATAGGTTGGACTCGGCGAACTGTTCGGTGAACAAGAGGCGGCCGGCCGCCCGCGAGATCGCCGGATACTGCACCCATTGACCCGAAAAGACCCGCCGCGGCTCGCCGCCCGAGGACGGTACGCGCCAGAGGTCGAGCGGCCCCGTCCGGTTCGAGGAGAACACGATGTCACGGGCATCGGCCGCCCATGCCACGCCCCAGACGGCGCGCATGTCGCTGGTCAGGCGGCGCTCGCCGGATCCGTCCGCGTTCATCACGAACACGTCGCGGCCGGCCTGGGTGATGTGGCGGACCGCGGCGATCTTGCTTCCATCCGGAGAGACCGACACGAAGCTCGAGGAATGTTTGAAGGCGGTGGGCAGTTCCCGGACCTCGCCGGTCTCCAGGGACACGAGCGCGATGGCGCTGGGAATCCCCTTGCCCCACGGAGTCGAGACGATCAAGTGCTTACCATCGGTCAGCCAGTCGAGCCCGAATCCGGAACGGCAAATCCGCCGGGGAACGCCGCCGCCGGCCGGGATGACGTACACCGCGAATCCGCCGGGTTCCGTCCGCTGAAACGCGATCTGGGCGCCGTCGCGCGACCACGAGGGCATGTGATCGTCCACCTCGCCAAAGGTGAGTTGCACCGGTTCGCCGCCCTTCACGCTCTGCGCGTACAGGTGGAGCGGCGCCAAATTCGCCGCATCGTTCCGCCACGCATAAACGAAGCGCTCCCCATCGGGAGAAAACGCCGGATACAACTTGTCGCCGGGGCGCGAAGTGACCGGGACCACGACAGGCTGCCCGGGGGATGCCTCGCGCACCGGCCAGAATACCGCGGCCCCGATCGCCGCCAGCACGGCCGCCACCGCGGCCAGCGGCTCCAGCCAGCGGCGCCACGTTGGGGTGGATGGCTCCGCGAAAGTTCGCAACGCCGCGGCGAACTCCTTCGCGGAGGGACGCCGTGACGCATCGTCCGACATCGCCCGGTCCAACAGCGCGTCCATGGCCCGCGGCGGATTCACGCCGCCCAGACATTCGCGCAGCGTCTTGGCCAGGGAAAACACGTCCGATGCCGAAACCGCGGGCTCGCCGCGAGCCTGTTCGGGCGCCATGTACCGCGGCGTCCCGAAGGCTCCGCCCGCCGCCGCTTCCACAGGCTGCGCCAATCCGAAGTCGAGCACCTTCACCAAACCGTCCGGCCGCACCATCAGGTTTTCCGGCTTGATGTCGCGATGCACGATGCCTGCCCGGTGCGCCGCGTCCAGCCCGGCCGCCGCCTGCGCGCCGATGCCGGCCAGCCGCGCCGGGGGAATGGGCCGGGAACCAGCATCCGCCGCAGAGTCTCGCCAACGACGAACTCGGCGGCGATGAACCGCGCGCCGCCTTCCTCGCCGATTTCGTGCACCGTCATGATGTTCGGGTGATTCAGCGCGGAGGTCATCCGCGCTTCCCGCAAGAACATCGCGAGCCGCGCCGGATCGCCCGTGAACGCGGCCGGCAGAATCTTGATCGCCACATCGCGTTCGAGCTGTGCGTCGTGGGCGCGATACACGTCGCCCATGCCGCCGTGTCCGGCCCGTTCCACAATGGTGTAGTGCGTCAGCTTGGCGCCGGACGGGAGCAGCGCCATGTGGCGCAGTTCGGCGGCCAGATCGGACGTGGTGAGGAACCGCTCCGCGCCGTCATTGGCCGCCAGCAGCGAATCGACTTCGGCGCGCACATCCGGCATTGCGGCGCATGCGCGCTCGAGATAGGCCTTCCTCTTGGATGCCGGAAGCTCCGTGGCCGAAGAGAAAATCTCTTCGACCAGCCTCCAGCGCTCCGGCGCCGGCTTGTTCAAAACCTCTCTGCTCCGATCGGGTAGTCGCTACATTCTAGACCGACACGCCACTCAGCACCAAGTTCATGTCTTCCGTCCGAGTCACCGTGCCATCCTCGTCGATGTAGTCCACCATCAGCTCCGGCCCATCGAACCGCAGCATCGCGAAGCCGTTGACGCCCTGCAGCGTATCCGGACGCCTCCGGCGGTTCACGAACGCCGGCTTCAGATCCGGGAACGTCCGCGCGGAGAAGTCGGCGTTCGGTGAAAAGTACGGGATCGCGCCGTGTCCGATGCATCGCGCGGCCATTCCGGCGCGCAGGCGGAACACGACGTGATTGTGCTCGTGCCCCCAGAACCACGCGTGGATCTTTCCGGCCTCGAGCAGCGGACGCACCTGCTCGTACAGGCCGCGGGGGTCCACCTCTTCGAACAGCGAGAACGCCTGATGGTGGCTGAGCAGGATGGTCTTGCGGCCGTCCGGCACGGCGAGCAGCGCGTTCAGCCACTGCATCTGTGGATCGGCAAGCACCTTGTCCTTGTACGCCGTGTCCAGCCCGATCAGCCGCCAATTCGCGTTCGAGAGGCAGAAGTAGCTGGCCTCCTGCTCCATCGCCGCCAGCACCACGTCGAAGTAGCCGCGCCCTCCGCTGTACATCTCGTGATTGCCGTTCAACGCGAACCGCCGCATGGGCGCGCCCGCGCCGTTGGTCCCGGGAAAGTGGTCCAGGAACCGGCGCACCACCTCGTGCTCCTGGCCCGAATAATAGATGTCGCCGAGATGGATCGCGATATCCGGGTTCCCCTTCACGATCTCGCGCATCACCTGATCCGCCGCCGGACGGCCAGTGCCCCAATCGGAGAACAACGCCACGCCCGCCTTGTCCGGCAGGTCGAAATCGACGCGATGGCTCTCGTGGGTGCGGAACGGCGCGTTCACCGTCAACCAGCGCTCGATCAGCGAGGGCAGCACGCTCGCCCAGCCCGGATCGCCGTCGCTGAACAGGAAGTCCGGCCCCAACTCTTCCGGAGCCGGTTGGCCCAGCCGCTCCGCCATCGCCGACTGCACCAGCGCGCCCATCCGGTCGCGCGGCATGTAGAATTCGTCGCGCGGCGTGGATGCCGCCTCCGACCGCACGGCCTCGAGCGCGCCGCGCGCTTCGTCGATCTCGTCCTTGGGCCGGTTCACCGCGCCGATCTTGTTGATCGCGCTCTCCACGGCCCTTCCCGTGAATCTCGGTTTTGTCGATGGTTCGTTCATGCCGCCTCCGCCAGGGGTAGTGACGGAGGCGGCGCGATTCGTTTCAGACTTCGATCAGAATTCCAGGCGGCCGCGCAATTCCAACCGCCGCGAACGGCCGCCCTCCACCAGATTGCTCACCACTCCCACGTCGGTAGCGGATATATTCGCCGCCGGCACGCGGAAGTTGGCGTGGTTGAACGCGTTGGTGGCCGCCGCCGTGAACGTGAACTGCACCCGCTCGGTGAAGTTCACGCTCTTGGCGATGGAGATGTGGTTCATGTTGTACCCCGGTCCCTCGAGCACATTGTCGCCCGAGTTGCCGAAGCGGCCTCGCACCGGAACCGCGAAGCACGACGTGTCGAACCACCGGTTGACGCTTCGCTGTCCGGCAGCGAGGTTGCCGTTGCAGACGCGATCCGGCCTGCCGCCGATGGTCTGGGTGCCGCTCGGATCCGAACCCGCGAACGTGGGCGTGAAGTAGTTGCCCGTCTGGAAGTAGCCGATCCAGTAGAGCTGCCATCCGCCCAGGACGTGATCCACCGCGGCCGGCGCGGCGTTCAGGAAGTGGCGGCCCTTGCCCACCGGAATCTGCCACACCGCGTTCATCACCGCGCGCTGCCGCGAGGTGTTCGGATCGCGGCTCCAGAACAGCGGCGCGTACGGATTCTCGAGGTTCACCGTGTTCAGGTAGCTGGACGCCAGGGTCCAATGCGCGTCGAAGGTGAACTGGCCCACCTTGCGCTGCACCTCGAAGGTGAACGCGTTGAAGGTCTGCTTGCCGTCGTTGCGAGCCTGCGTCACGCCGATGAACTGCGGGAACGGGCGGCGCGACTGCGCGAAGTCGAGCAAGCCGGGTTGCGGCTTGTTGATGCCGATGTTGTAGTTCGTCCCCACGTTCCGCGAACCCACGTACGACGCACGGAAACCGAGGTCTCGGATCTGCCGCTCGACCGTCACGTTGAACTGGTGGATGTAGCCGTTGGCGCTGCGGAGCGGAAATCCGGTGGCGCTCTGCGAGGGAACGCTGCCGCGCGTGGCCGGGAACGGATTCGGGAAAGAGAACAGCGTCGCGCCCGTGTTCTGGAACGTCTCCGTCAACTCGAACGGACCGCCCGTGAGCAGCCGCGCGTAGCGGCCCAGCGTCTCGTTGAAGATGCCATAGCCCGCGCGGATTACCGCCTTGTCGCCCATCAGCCGGTAGGCGCCACCGATGCGCGGAGCGAAGTTGCCGCGATCGGGATTCGGACCCACTTCCCCGTCGCGAATGCGGATCGCGCCCTGCGGATACAGCCGACTGATCTTGGAACGCGCGTCCGAGGGAACCGTCAGATCGCCCGAATCCAGATCGAACCGCCACACCAGACCGTCCGCGAACGACGGACGCCCGAAGCGGTCCCATCGCAGCCCCAGATCGAGCGTCAGCCGGTTGTTGACCTTCCAGGCGTCGGTGATGTAGAGTCCCAATTCGCTGTCGCGCCGCGTCCGGTTGGTCAACGGATCCAGCCGTTGGCTCGAGAACGGCAACCCCAACAGGAAGTCGGAATAGCCGTAGCCCGATAGCGACGCGTTGAAGTTGAACACGCCGTAGTTGCCCTCCGCCACGTTGCCGGTGAAGCGCGATTGCGGCTTGAACTCGCCGCCGTACTTGATCACGTGGCGCCCGCGCGACCAGGTGACCGAATCGGCGATACCCCAGTTGTGATCGTCCTGAACGTAGCCGCCCGGCTGCGTGCGCAGCGTGTCGTAGCCCGCGATGTCGATGCGCGGAAAACCCTGCGCGCTCAGGTTGCGCGGATTCACGCCTTGGATGCCCAACTCCTTCACCGCGTCGTCCCCCTTGAACGGAGTGACGCCGTAAATCGTGTCGCCGTCGCGCACGCGCTCGATGTACAGGCCGACGCGCAGCGAGTTCACCAGCGTGGGCGAGAACACGTGCGTGTCTTCCACAACGTAGTGGAAGTTGGAGCGCTTGCGAGTCCACGAAAACGCCGGGAAGTTGGTCGGCAACACGTAGAGATCCCAGTTCCAGATGGCGCGGCCCATGAGCCGGTTGTTCTGGCTGACGTGGTGGTCGATGCGCTGCGAGAAGTCCTCGCGCAACGCGTAGTCGGTCGGGAAGGGGAAGACGAAGCTGTAGTTCCGGGATAGTAGATTGGCGTCGCCCAGGTTCGGAGCCGGCAGGTACTTCTCGTTGACCTTGGTGGAAACCGCGTTGATTCGCGTGGCCGGCACGACGTTGTTGGCGAACGGCGGGCGGTCCGCCGCCAGAGGGTCGCGTACGATCGTGGGGCGGGCGCCGCCGAGCAATTGTCCGAAGTCGCCCTGCCGCATGCGGGCCGTGGGAACGGTGCGCAGATAGAACTGCTTCCCGGGCACCTTCAGAATGTTCGCCGACGCGTAGAAGAACGTCTTGTCCTTGCGGATCGGACCGCTCATGCTGCCCGACATCGTGTGGATGAGCAGCTTGCTCTTGCGCGCCTCGAAGAACTCCCGCGCTCCGAACGCCGAGTTCTGATGCCAGTACAAGGCGCGGCCGTGGAACTTGTTCGTGCCGGTCTTGGTGACCATGTTCATGTATCCCACCCGCGCGAACTCCGCGGTGTTGTTGACGGTCACCACGTTGATCTCCTGCACGTCGAAGATATCGTTGAGTTGGTTCACCGCGCCGTCGTTGGTGTGGCCGTCCTGCCCTTCCTGCACCTGGTTGGTGGACTGCCCCGCCCAATGCGATCCCCAAACGCCGCCGCGCTGCTGGATGAGCGGCAGCGTGGTGAGGAACAGACTCGGATCGAGCGTCGCCTCGGCGCCGACCCACGGCATGTCGGGGTGCTTCTCTCCGCTGATGGTTCCGGTGATGCGCGCCGAGTCGGTCGAGATCACCGCCGCGTCGGCTCGGACCGTCACTTCACTGGTCACCGCTCCGATTTCGAGGAGCGCGTTCACGCGGCGCACCTGGTTGCTTTCCAATAAAACGTGATCGGCCACGAACGTCTTGAAGCCCTGGGCCGAAGCGGTGAGTCTATAGGTGCCGCGAGGGAGGTCGGAGATTTCGAAGTCTCCGTTCGCGTTCGCGTTGACACTTCTCCTTAGAGTGGTTTCCTGCTGCACGACGCTGACGGACGCATCCGGCACCGTGGCGCCGGCCGGATCGGTGACCGATCCTCGAATCGTGGACAGGGTGATCTGCGCGGACGCAGTCGCAACGGCCAAGAGCAATAGCGGAGTGAGTAGCAATGCTGGCCTCCTGGCGTCCGACGGTATCACGTTGCCCGCCGGCGCGCAACGCGGGGTACACTAGGCCTTTCATGAGAATCGCAAATATCACGGCTCATCCCGTGACGCTCGACGTCAACCCGGATATTTTCATCCAGAGTTCGCTCGGCAAGCACAGGCAGTCGCCCTACGTGCTGGTCCGCGTGGAAACCAAGGATGGACACGTGGGCCACGGCGAAGCGACCGTGATGCCGCGCTGGAGCGGCGAGACTCAGCAAAGCGCCATCGCCGCCATCGAGGAGTTGCTGGGGCCTCCGCTGAAGGGCCTCGACGTTTGCGACATCAACGAGGCGATCGCGATCATGGATCGCGAAATGTATGCCAATCCCTTCACCAAGGCCGCCATCGAAATGGCCATGTGGGATGCCTGGGGAAAGACGCTGAAGCAGCCCGCCTGGCGCCTTCTCGGCGGAGCCCGCCGCGACCTCTCGATCCCGCTCAAGATCTCCATCGGCGCGTTCCCTCCCGCCGAAGCCGCCCGCCGCGTGCTCCTCGCCAAGGATCGCGGCTTCAAGGCCTGCAAGGTCAAGGTCGGCATCGACGTCAAGACCGACATCGAACGCGTGGCGGCGGTGCGGGAGGCGGTGGGCGCGGACTTCCCCGTCGGCGTCGACTCCAACGGCGGCTGGAGCGAATCGCAAGCCGTCACCGCGCTGCCCGGTCTGGAACGCCTGCGCGTCAACATGATCGAACAGCCTCTGGCCCGCTGGGACTTCGAGGGAACCGCCCGCCTCCGCCGTCTCACGCCGATCCCCATCATGATCGACGAAGGAATCTTCACCGAGCAACACGCGATGGAGGCCATCCGCGCCAACGCCTGCGACATCATCAGTATCTATCCGGGCAAGAACGGCGGCATCCGGCGCTCCATCCGCATCGCGGAACTGGCGCACACCGCCGGGCTGGAATGCGTGATCGGGTCGAACCTCGAACTCGATCTGGCGACGTCCGCCATGTTGCAGGTGGCGGTGACCATCCCCAACTTATCGACCCGGGTCAATCACGATATCATCGGTCCGTTTTATTACATGGAGGGAGTGACCACTCCGCGCATTCGCATCGAGGACGGATTGGCGTGGGTCCCCGAAGGGCCGGGGCTCGGCCTCGCGGCCTCTTAATTGCGCTCCGCCGTAACCAAGGGGCGCGCGGCGGGTACTATTCACCAGGAGGGTGCGTTCCAATGACGACCTTGATTTCTCGATTCGCCATGCTGGGATTGCTGGCGATTGCCGCCATGGCCGCGGACGTGGCTGGCAAATGGAAGGGTTCCGCTCCGGGCCGCGACGGCCAGCCAATGGAGTACAACCTGGAATTGAAAGCCGACGGCGCCGCTCTCAGCGGAACCCTGGCGACACAGATGGGATCCACCCCGATCACCGACGGCAAAGCGGACGGCGATAACGTGTCGTTCAAGGTCAAGCGCGAGTTCAACGGCAACGCGTTCGTGATGAACTACGCGGGCAAGGTGGACGGCGACGAAATGAAGCTCACCATGACCGTGGAAGGCCGCGAGATGCGCCGCGAGATGACGCTGAAGCGGGCCAAGTGAAGCGGGCCAAGTAAGGTCTCAGCGGGCGGAGCCGATCCTATACAACGCGGCTTCCGTTCGTAGATAGATGTGGCCCTCCGCCAACGCCGGAGTGGCGAAACAACCCTCGCCGAGATCGTTCACGGCGAGGGTTTCCCATTTTCCACCCGCCTTCACTACGGCCACCTTTCCTTCCTCCGACGGTAGGAACACTTTGCCGTCGGCCGCGACCGGCGAGGCCGAATATCCGCTCAACGCGCCCTCGAGCCGCGCCGCCTTGAGCACATCTCCCGTGGCGGCGTCGAACGTCGTGAGGATGCCGCCGTTGCGCACCACGTACACCACGCCGTCGTAAACCAGCGGAGACGGAATCACGCCGACGAAGTTCTTCTCGTAGCGCCACAACTCGCGCGGCTTGCCGCCCTTCAGATCGATGGCGGCCAGCCGTGACGGCCCCACCACGGCCTTCTGCTTCTCCACCCACTCGTCCTCGGTCACCACCATGTCCCGATTGCCGTTGAACTTGGCGATTCCATGCAGAAACGGATCGGTTCCATACTCGTCCTGCGTGAGCTTGCCGTCCTTGTTCTTGTCCAGTTTCTCGAGCCGCGACGAAAACGGCGACGTGCTTTCCGACCCGTAGCCGAACGTGAAAATGGTGTCGCCCGACACGGCCGGACTGGCGACGATGGCGAGGCTCAGCCCTTCCTGGGTCCACAGCCGTTTGCCGGTGGCGAGATCGTGTCCGCCGATCAATCCGCGGCCCGTCGTGACGATGGTGGGCGCGGCGCCTTTGCGCTCCCAGAGAAGCGGCGTGGCCCAGCTTTCGGCCTCGTCGCGGGGCGTCTTCCAGCGGATCTCGCCCTTGCGTGTGTCGAAGGCGGCGATGAACGAGCCTTCTAATTGATCGGCGACGATCACGATGTGGTTGCCCGCCACGATCGGCGAACTGCCCAGGCCCATCGACGTCACGAAGGGGCCCAGCGGCGTCTTCCAACGCAGCTTGCCCGCCCCATCGTAGGAGAGCACGCCGTAGTCCTTGAAGAACACGTAGACGTTCTCTCCATCGGTGACCGGCGAGATCGCGGCGGGGTGGTTCAGCTTGTTGGCGATCTCGTCGCGCGACCGGTCCACCGCGCGCTCCCAGAGCAACTTGCCGGTCTTGCGATCGAAGCACTGCGTGTAGAGCTTGGTCCCGTCCGAGCCGGTAAGGAACACATGCTTGGCGGTGAGCACGGGCGACGACTTCCCAGGCCGGACCTCGCTCCGCCAGACGATGTTCTTGCCGCCGCCGAATTCGGTGGGGTACCCTTTGGCGGTATCGACGCCGGAACCGTCGGGCCCGCGGAACCGGGACCAGTCGCCGGCCATGGCGGAGGCGGCTAGGCAGAGGGTGGCTAGGGCGCGAGGAATCGGCATGGTTATCGAGTGTATCACCACGCGCCCGTGCCGGCACTCGGGATCGCGATGCCCCGGGTCCGGGCGCGAACATCCGAGCCGCTGAGGGTTATTCGAGGCCGCCCTTTCGAAGAGACGGGGAGTCGCCACGGCGACGGTTGCGCACAGTCGTCCCCGCCAGTGCTCCGAGCATGTCATCGGAGCAAGCGGCTGACACGGCGGCCCAATCCCTCCGGAGCCGCCATCTCCCAGAACCGGGCCGAGTGGCCTGGTCAGCTCAGGTTCTTGGAGATGCCTTTCCTCGTTGCCGCGACTCGCTGAAGTGGGTTATAGATAGCAGTCCTTGTCTTGCCCGTTCCCTTTGGCCCGTTTTCAGGTGTCCCCCGAGGAACAATGGACGGATTCAGAGCACGACGGTGCCGGGCGAGACGGTCACGTGGTGTTCTGATCCAGACGGTACTCGGCCTAGGGCCCCGCCTCCGCTACTAGCGACCACCAACACCCGCTCAAAGAGGAGGCACGGAAGGTACCCATGGTTGTTCGACGGCAAAGACCATTCGGATCGTGTTGTCGGCATGAAGCGAAATTGCTGGCAGGTTCATGGAAACAGGCGGTTGAACGAGCCGAAAATCAAATGAGACGTGTATCCGTTTGCCGCGGCAAATCGGGCTAAAGCTGGACTCGAGAATTGCCCTAGAGGTGAATTGCTCGAGCTCAGGAGTGGGAGATCCCATCGTGAGATTAGTCGCACGGCCCTCTGGAGATATCTCGAAAGCAGCACTAACACGCCCCGCTTTCTTGCCTCTAAACCAGTACGGATCCAGCCCGTCCGGGCTACCAGGAAGGTGAAACTCCGTCACGCACTCCATTAGGCCACGGCGCTCGTCACCTGATCGGTCGGGCCGACAGGATGAGCTAAAAACCGCTGTCACTAAAAGAATCGTCGCGGATTGTCTGCGAGGCCTTGTCATCGCGTGTTCGACGCCCTCCCAACAGTTTTTCCACAGTTCTTCATGATCAGGTCATTGTTGCTCGTCTGCCTGGCCTTCACTGAATCAGCGCTCAGGAAACCATCGGGTCTGGCATGATGGGCGAGTTCGTGAAGGAGAACAAAAACGCGGTAACGGTCCGTGTTGGTCTGTATCGAGGTGATGGAACTAGTTGATCCATCGAGAGATCCACCTATATCCTGGAAGAAGCCCCCGGTTGTACTGACCAGTATGTCGATAAGGCCGCCCCCGTCGAGTTCGAACTGCTGGCCATTCGGAAGGTGCTGCGCGGTCGCTCCGGAAGTCTCGCCAGTTGCTGTGTGGTGCTCGTAGGTATCGATGGCATTTCGGACACCTTCTGGCCCGCTCCCCGCCCAGTTCTTCGAAAGCCAATTCAGGCAATCAGCGTCTGACAGGAGGCTAGCTGAGATGTGGTCATAAGTTCTCTTGATCAGGGCGTTGTCGCGACCAGCCCTCACATTAGCCCAGAACAGGCCGCGGACAACGTTGGAGCCCTGCCGAACAACTTCCAGCCCAATAGTCCCGCCAGATGTTAAACCCGCTGCCATGCATACCATGGGATCCGCAACTGGTGTGCCGTGGATATAACACGAGATCGGCTCCGCAGTCGGTCCGGTGGCAGGCGGCGGTTGACCGCTCGCGACTTGGTAGAATAGTCCAACCGGATCAAACCGATTTACCGGATCGCCCTCTACATAGGCATACCGATTCCACGACGCCGGATCGCCAGCCCCTGCACTCGCCCGATACGGATCCGAGGTGGCGAACCTTCCCACCCCCGGAGTGTAGTATCTCTGATCCGCATAATCGAGCCCCGTATCATTATCCCTATGATACGTCCCGAACTTCGTCTGATCATTCGGACTGCTCGACCCGTACTCTTGCCCATATGGCCGGAACTTCCGCACCACTGCCTCATCCGATCGGTACACGACCGATCCCAGCCGATCTGACGTCACCCACCCGCCATTCGTCCGCAGCAGTTTCCCGCCGAAGTAATAATTCTGCTCCCGCACCACCAACCGCATCGCCGAGCCCTGCCACCGGATCTCGTAGGTCCCGATCCGTCCGCCAGCCCCGTAGAAGTACACATGCTCCGTCGGCGTCGACCCGTTGTACAGGAACTGCCGCCAGACGCGCTTGTTACTCCCGTCATAGCCGTAATACTGCGTCCCTTGCGACAACCCGTTCGCCTGAGCCAGCCGGTTCTCCACATCGTACGCCCACTGGCTGGTGTCGCCGAGATAATTCCCATTGCCGTCATACGATCCCTGCGTCAGCCGGTTCGTGTTTTGATTCACGCCGATGGACTGCCCACCGATATTGCCCAAATTGCCGTAGCGGTCGTATCCGTACGACTCCGCCCAGCCCGCCGACGACGTGGCCGAAACCAAACGATTCAAGGCGTCATAGCCATAGGTGACCGTCTCGCCCGAGATCGTCATGTTCTGAACCCGTCCGCTGTTGGCCCCGGGAAATGAATATCCGAGCGTTACTCCCGGCGACGAAATTCCCGTCAACTGCTCGAGTATATTGTACGTCCTGGTCTCGCTACCGCCAGCCGAAGCCAGCGCGGCCAGCGTCCCGTCCACATTATACGTCGCGTTGGACACCCAGTCGCCCTGGCCGGGATTGGTCCCCATCTTCGACAACTGCCCCAGCGAATTGTAGCTGTAGAAGAACCCCTCCCCACCAGCCCCGGTGAACGAGCCTCCCGACTCCTGGTAGGCCACCGGATTCCGAAAGTAGGTCATCTTGCCCTCGGTGTCGTAATCGTACAGCGACTCCAATTCGCCGGAGCCCGTGCCGTTCGGACCCGGGGAGGTCAGTTTGAACCGCTTGGCCGTCATCAGGCCTCCCGCGGTGAACTTATAGGCGTCCTCGAACGTCCGGGTCCCGTTGAGTCCCCGCGTTCGGACCCCGCTAAGGCGGCCCCATCCGTTCGAGCTGTAGTTCGGGTCGATCGAGTTTCCCCCGTCGTAGAAGTACTCCGTCAGTTGATTGCCGTCCTCCACGTTCGTGCTCGTCCACCGGTGCGCCGCCGTCATGCGCCGGTTGGTGTCGTAATCATAGGTGACCCGCTGCCCTTTGGCATCCTTCTTCTCGATCAGCAGCCCGGCATTGTAGAAGTACTCCACCGTGCCATTCTCCGGGTTCGTCGCCTTCCACAACTGCCCGGACGAATAGTAGTCGAACGTGCGCGTCTGGATGCCCATGTAAACATGCCGGAGTTGCCCACGCTCGTTGTAGTCGTAGGTCGTCACCAGATTCGAACCTGTATTGACCGGATCGGGTTCCGTGACCGACGTCAAATTCCCCGCCGCGTCCATTTCGAACTTCTTCCATTTACCCGCCGGATCCGTCACCGTAACCGCATTGCCCTGATACGAATAAGTGGTCGACCCGGAGCCCGCCGGCTGGATCACCGCCGTCGTCCGCCTCATTTGGTCGTAGGTGTACTCCGTCCAGTACTGCGGATTCGCGCCCAGGTAGGGCCGCGAAACCCGCTTCACCCTACCTAGCGGCGAGCAGGCGCAGGGCTCGTACTGGGTATCCACCTGCGACACCGCGATATCCGTCGAGCCGCTCACATAGCCGGATTGCGTCAGAACCGTCCGCCCGAACCCGTCGTAATATTCTTTCGGCTCGTCGGCAGAATCTGTGGGTTTGAGTAGGCTGCCGGGGTGCCGAGGAAGCAATGCGTGGAGGGAGGCCGCGCTGTTGAAGTTGAGGAGGCTGGGTGCGCCTCCCGTTGGTCGGTCCCGGGGGTGCGGCGCAGGGTGCGGGCAGCGCCGAAGTAGTCGAAGTTGAGAAGGCTGGGTGCGCCTCCCGTTGGTCGGTCCCGGGAGGCGGTGCAGGGTATGGGCAGCACCGAAGTTGTCGAAGTTGAGAAGGCTGGGTGCGCCTCCCGTTGGTCGGTCCCGGGGGTGC
>SYLY01000023.1 GCA_005808475.1 Acidobacteriota bacterium | reverse complement strand
GCGCGAGATGACGGTGATCTTCGACGGCGATTGCGGCATCTGCAACGACATCCGCCGTTGGTGGAGCCGCCTGGACTTCGACGGCGCGTATCGATGGGCTACGTTCCAGAGCGGAGCGGGCGATCGATGGGGAATCGCGCGCGGGGCGCTCGAGGAGCGGCTCCACTTCGTGGTGGATGGCCGCGTGTACACGGGCTTTCGCGCGTGCAAGATGATGCTGCTGTACAACCCGGCGCTGTATCTGGCGATCGCGGCCGTGATCGCGCTGCCGCCCGGCGAGTGGCGGTTGTGGCGAAGGGTGTGGGTCGCGCTGCTGCTGGCGTTCTTTTTCCCGGCGTTCGGATTCGTGGGAGAGGCGGTGTACGGCTGGGTCGCGCGGAACCGGCATCGGGTGTCGAATTCGGGGGCGTGCGCGATCGAGCCGAAGGGGTAGCCGCTACGGAGTCTCGATGCTCAAAAGCTCACCAAGCGCGGCAATAGTCTGGCGCTCGTCATCGACCGGCCGGTGCTCGACCTGGTGAAGATCGGCAAAGAAACGCCGCTGGACATCGGCACGGACGGAGTACGTTTGATCGTGGCGCCCGGCGCCGTCACCCGGCGATACGGCTTGGCGTTCGAAAAGCCCGCCAAGTGAGTGGCGAGGCTTCCGCTTGGATCCGCTACTTCTCACATTGGAAGAAGCCGGTCCCGCGCGATTCGCGACGCCGGCGCGCTGAAGTCCGCGTTGGCCGGCGTCGGGTAGAGGTGCTCGTCGGAGTCGGTCACCGGTTGAATTGAAGCGTCGTGATACCGGCGACACCAGCGGGCCACCTTCCACGGCGGCCGGGCGGGAGTTCATCGAAGAGCACCCGGAACCGCCGCGTCGTTTGGCGGCGTGCACCGCCGTTCACACGCGAAGGATGGGCGTTTCGGAGGTTCGCGCGGAGGCGCGATCGCGGCGGGTGATTCTACGCGCGCACGATCGAGGAGAGGCCGCCCTTTGTGAGAGCTTGTCGCGGAACCGCCCGTTGGTCGCCGGAAACCAGCGAGCGGCCATCGCGATGACAGCGGCCTTCCTGCGAGTCCATGATCTCTCACCCGTTGTTGGCGCCGAGGGTCGGAGTTCGTGAGCGGGAGAGTCCGCTAATGAGCGGAGTGGCGGGCGCGCAGGTGTCCAATTCGATCCTGCAGTCGTTGCCGGGCGCCTGCGGAAAGGGGTCGCACCGCAGCCGATGACTGGGGACTCGCTCCCCCGGAAGGCTTCGCTGGGCTGGCCAGGAACGCCCGAATTTCATCGGTGCGCTTGTCCACACCCCAGCCTACGATTTCGCCGGCATCGTTGATCCAGGTCGCGAACACCAGGTAGATGGGCGAATCCTCGGGAACCAGGTCGTTCAGATCGGTCATCGAATACCTCTCCCAAAGCATGGCCCGGCAGTTGAATTCCGAGTCGCAGGACGCCCCTACCACCTGCCTGCTGTTGTTGATGCTGGAGGGCGCACCCACCGGGTCGGTCCCCACGGCGCCGATGTCCTCGAGCCCGTTGTCCCGGCTCCACAGGAAACCATGCGCGGCGCCATCGGGCAGCGAGCTAGTACCCACTACCTCTGTACGGTTGTTGATACCGACGGCGAGCGTGTCTCCGTCGCCGCCGAAGTTGCCCAGGTCGCGGGGACCGGCATTCTCCCAGAGAACGGCGCGCTTCGCGGAAAGCGTGCCGTTCGCGGCAGGCGCCGCCGTGTTGTCGCACGCGCCGGTTCCTCCCACCGCTTCTCCCTTGTCATTGAGCCCATACGCCCACCCAACGGAATCGCCGGCGGGCAAGCGGAGTTCCCGGATTTCGCCGGGGCCCGGACCCCAGATCACGGGACTGTAGGACAATTTTCGCGGCGGCTTGCACTGTGGATCCGCCGTGGATTTCTCGGCAAGCCCCGCCATTTGACCGCGCTCGTTCATCGAGAATCCGATGGCGTTGTTGCCGCCCAGGGTCGGCATCGGAGCCATGCTCCCGTCTCTCCAGATCGCCGCCTGGCAGATTCGAAAGCTATTCCAGCCACAGAAATCCGCGCCCAGTGGATCGGGCCTGGACGTTTCGGAGACGATCGGGATGCGAAGCGAACCAGTCGGGTTCTGTCCGGAGCCGTTGGCTCCGCCCAACCCGCCGAGGTCGGTCATTCTACCGTCGCGCCAAAGGAACGGGTGTTCGTCGCCGCTGGCCACGGCGGCGCTGCCTGACACGGCGCCGGAGTTGCTGATCCCATAAGCGTAGCTCACTTTGCCGCCGAGCGTCCCGAGATCGGTGACCTTGTAACGGGGATGCTGGCCGCGTTTGAGCAGGAACCCGTAGCTCACGCTGTTGATGGTGGTGCGGCCGGCGATATCTCCGTCCGGGGTGATGCCAGCCGCGCCAGTGAATGTCGCTCCAGGATAAGAGAAGGACGTGAATTGTCCCTCACTGAGCACGTAGCCCTGGCTCACGCCAGCCGCGTCGCGATAGCGCCCAACGATGTCACCGGCGGCGTTCATCCCCACCGCGTTAGTGAAGCCGTTAGCGCCCGGATATTCCCACGTGGTGAACTGGCCGCGCTTGAACAGGAAGGCCCGGCTGACACCTCCGGCCGTGAACCCGCCCAGAACATCGCCCCGCGAGCCCATACCAGCCACCACGGTCGGCGAGCCACCTGGAACGTCGATGTCGGTGAACCGACCGCCGCTGAACAGGTAGCCACGCAACGGGCTACCGAAGTAGCCTGCCAAATCTCCGTTGGCCGCGATGCCGGCAACGCCGCTCGATGTGGCGCCCGGGTATTCGATCGGCGTGAAGCGGCCACCGCTCAGCACAAACCCGCGGCTCGGACCGTTGGCGGCCATCGAATACTCGCCCACCACGTCGCCTTGTGCGTTGATGTTGTTCGCAAGCGTTCGCGCGGCGCCCGGGTAGTCGATGCTGCTAAACCGGCCGCCGCTGATCAGGAATCCGTGAGTCACCCGGTCGGTGCTGACGTAGACACCCACCATCTCCCCCCGCGTATTCACGCCCCAGATCTGGGTGCTGATGGCGTCAGGGTATTCAATGAGAGTGAAGTCACCGGCTGGGGTGACAGCGCTCCGGGGCGGTGCGGCGAAAAGAATGGCCGCCAACAGGTGGGGGGCGGCGAAGGCAAGAGGTCGTAACATATGCGTCTCCTGACTCTGGAGGCGCATTTCCGGCCCGGAAACTGGAATGCCCGGAAAAAAATATCAGCGGCTCAGTTCGTTTAGAAGCCAAGCCCTCGCCAAACGCCAGTCCCGCAGCACCGTGTCGGGCGGAACCTTGAGCACCTCGGCCGTTTCTTCAACCGTGAGACCGCCGAAAAATCGGTACTCGATGACCTGCGCCTTCCGTGAATCCATCGCCGCGAGAGCATTCAATGCATCGTCCAGTCTGACGACCTCCGCCGCGCGGACCACGCCAACATCCGCGGCGCCGTCCAAGCTCAGCCGTACCACGCCGCCCCCGCGCTTCCCGGCCGTCCGTCTTCGCGCCTTGTCCAGCAGAATGCGGCGCATGATCTGCGCGGAAACGGCGAAAAAGTGGGCGCGATGCCGCCACTCCACATTGGCGATGTCGACGAGCTTCAGATAGGCTTCGTGGACAAGCGCGGTGGTCTGGATGGACCTCCCCGGCTGTTCGTGTTTCATGAAATGTCCGGCGATACGGCGCAGTTCGGCGTATACACGGGGAGTGAGCTTGTCGAGCGCCTCCGGGTCGCCATCGGCCCAGGCGCGCAACAGCAAGGTAGTCTCGGAAAGGTCCGCGTCAGCCATGGGGAGAACGTCCCCGATTATAGCCGGCCTCTTTTTTTCGTCCGCGGCTTCCGGTTCTCGTTTCCGAAACGCGCTTCATAAGGTAGCATGTCTACGGAGCAGTCATGACCCCGGAACGGTGGCGCCAGATCGAAACCCTGTTCCATTCGGCGCGCCAACACGGCATTGGCGTGCTCGATGGCACGGATCCGGAGTTGCGGCGGCAAGTCGAGGAGTTGCTGGCGCAGGACGCCAGCGGGCGTATTCTGGATCGTCCCGCCGCGGAACTGCTGCTGGATTTGACCGAGACCCTGCCTGAGGGCGCGGTTGCATCCAGTCTGCTGGGCCGGAAAATTTCCCATTACGAAATCCTGGAACGCCTCGGGGCTGGAGGCATGGGAGTCGTGTACAAGGCGCGGGATACCAGACTCGGCCGCCTGGTGGCTCTCAAGTTCCTTCCCCTCGAATACCGGAACGCTCCGGAGCTAAAGCGGCGTCTGACGGAGGAGGCGCGCGCCGCCTCGGCCCTCGATCATCCCAACGTTGTCGTGGTCCACGAAATCCACGATTCCGGCGGCGACCTCTTCATCGCCATGGCATTCCACGAAGGGTCCACCTTGCGCGAAATGATCCGGGGCCCGATGCCCGTTGGCGAGGCTCTCCGAATCGCGAGACAAGTCGCCGCCGGGCTGGCCAGAGCACACGAACACGGCATCTCCCATCGCGACATCAAACCCGGCAACATCGTCGTGGCGAAGGATGGCGTGGTACGGATCGTCGACTTCGGATTGGCGAGGTCCACTGGCGCGGCCGAATCGCTGGACTGGGGGCTCCAGGGCACACCGGTCTATATGTCGCCCGAACAAGCCTCGGGCGGCTTGGTTGACGCCAGAACCGACCTGTGGAGCTTGGGGGTGGTCCTGCATGAGATGCTGGCAGGCGCCCCTCCGTTTCGCGGCAAGACGGTCGCGGACTTGATGCGCGCCATCGCCCATGCGGCGCCTCCTGCGCTGGAGAATGTCCCACCCGGCGTCGCCGCGATCGTCGCTCGCGCGCTTCAGAAACAGGTGGGCGCCCGTTATCAAACAGCCGCCGCGATGGAAGCGGAGCTATCCGGAGCGCTGGCCGCCCTGAGCCCACGGCGCCGGGCATGGCGTCCCGTCCATTGGATCGCCGCCGGCCTGCTCGTGGCGGCCACGGCCGGCTCATTGTTACTTTACCAGCAGTCGCGGAAACGGCTTTGGGCTCGAGAGCGCATCCCTGAGATCGGCCTTCTCGGGGAACTGCACAAACCGGTGGCTGCCCTCCGCCTGTTGACGGAAGCGCGGAAGTCCCTGCCGGACGATCCCCAATTGGCACACTTACGCGCGAGTCTGGTTCATACCGCTTCGGTGCGATCCACGCCACCCGGCGCATCGGTGGAGGTGAAGGACTATCTTTCGCCCGGGGACGGCTGGTTTTCGCTGGGCACGGCGCCTTCGGACCGCATAGAGCTCCCGTCCGGCTACTTGCGCTGGCGGGTTTCGAAGCCGGGGCTGCCGGCTTTCGAAGGCGCCCCCATGACCAGCGGTATGCAGGGTTATTTCACCCGGTTCGATTTCGCCGTCGATGCCGGCCGGAACGCTCCGGAGGGAATGGTGGTGGCGCCGGCGGGCAAATATGAAGATTACATCTGGTCCATGGGATACTTCGGCCCGTTCGAGTTTCCCACGTACTACATGGACCGTTTTGAAGTGACCAACGGAGAGTTCCAGAAGTTCGTCGATCGAGGCGGCTACGAGAAGCGCGAGTACTGGAAACACGGTTTCATCAAGGACAGTCGCGAGTTGAGTTGGGAACAGGCCATGGAGCTACTGCGCGATTCCACCGGCCGGCCCGGACCAGCCACGTGGAAAGGAGGCCATTATCTGGACGGACAGGCAAACTTCCCCGTCGGCGGAGTGAGTTGGCACGAGGCCGCGGCGTACGCGGAGTTTTCGGGCAAAAGCCTGCCAACGGTAGCGCAGTGGTTCCGTGCCGCGCCGAGTTCCGTCGCCAAGTACATTATCGCATTGAGTAACTTCTCCGCTGACCCGGCCCCCGTGGGCAAGCACCAGGGCATCGGCCCGGTGGGAACCTATGACATGGCGGGCAACGTCGCGGAATGGTGCTGGAACGGCGCCGGGGGAGGCAGTCGCTACCAACTGGGCGGCGGCTTTGGAAATGCCAGCTCGGACTATTTCGAGCCGTACACCCTGCCTCCGTTTCACCGCGGCGCCAATGCGGGTTTCCGATGCGTGAAGAACGTGGCGCCGTTGCCAAAGGAGGCGTTGGCCGAGCATCGCCCAACGATCCAGGACTTCAGCAAAGCACGGCCGGTCTCCGACGAAGTCTTCCGTATTTACCGGACTCTGTACGCCTACGACCGGACTCCGCTCAACGCCGGGGCCGGAGCGGTGGCGCAGGATTCGGCCGAGTGGCGCAAGGAGAAGATCGTCATCGACGCAGCCTACGGCAAGGAGCGCCTGCCCGTCTACCTTTTCCTTCCCAAGCGAGTGAGTCCGCCGTACCAGACCGTCATCTACTTTCCGACCGCGCGGGCGGTGGATAGCCGGTCCAGCGAAACGCTGGCCGATATGCACTATCTCGACTACGTGATTCAGAGCGGCCGCGCGGTCGTGTATCCGGTTTACAAAGGAACCTATGAGCGCACGGCGCCGGCGCCGGCGGGGTCGGACTCGGTGGCGGCAAGGGATACGCTCATTCAGGCGTCCAAGGATCTGCAGAGGTCGTTCGACTACCTGGAGACTCGCACCGACATCGACTCCAAGCGCGTGGCGTATATGGGTGTGAGCATGGGCGCGGCGCTCGGCGTCAACTTTACCGGCATCGAAACCAGGTTCCGGACCGTGGTCTTTCTGGATGGCGGTTTCTTCTCCGAAAAGCAGTTGCCCGGCGCGAATCAGGCGGACTTCGCCCCACGCATCAAAGTGCCGGTGCTTCTGATATCCGGCAAGTTCGACTGGATCTTTCTCGGCAAAGATGCGCTGGTCCGGCTGCTGGGCACTCCCGCGGCGGACAAGCGCGCTGTTACCTTCGACACAGCCCATGACGTCTCGGAACAACGTTCGGACTTGATGCGCGAAGTACTCGCCTGGTTGGACCGTTATCTGGAGCCTGTCCCAAGATCCGCAAAATCGGACCAACCTCGGGGCCCGGCCCGGGCGGCCGCCCCGAAAATGTGGAGGGCGACGATTTCCGTGCCTCGATCGGCGGCATCCAAGGCCGCTCCAAGGCCGCCTAGGGCCTCT
>SYLY01000205.1 GCA_005808475.1 Acidobacteriota bacterium | reverse complement strand
GCACCCTGCACCGCACCCCGGGGCCGACCCGCGGGAGGCGCACCCAGCCCTCTCAACTTCCAAAACGAAGCGGCCCTCCAACGCATTGCCTCCTCTGCATCCGGCAACCTACTCAAACCCACAGATTCTGCTGTAGAGCCGTAAAATCTTGGCATGAACTCCGCGGCGGCCGCGTCGCCCACCGGCCAGAGACTCATCAGTACGTTGCCGGCGCCCGCGTTCAGGAAGGCCCGCGCGAGGCTGGCAGGCCCTTCGCCGTGGACCTCCGCGCCGAGGCCGGTTCCGCAGGCGGACAGCGTCACCAAATGGGCCTGAAGCCGGAGTTGGGAGATCTCCCATGCTCGCAGGTAGCCGTTCACCGGGTTGCGATCCCCGTCCGCCATGGAAAGGGCGATCGCCGATAACTCCGGATTGGCGCTGTCCAGCACGGCGTGGGCGGCGACGTGGATCGTGGAGGCGCGATTCATGGCGCCGGACACGAAGAGGTCCCGCGACGCCCGAGCGCCAAATGCTTCCGTCACCGATCCCGGCGGAGCCAGCTTCACGATCGCGTTCGCCTCTCTCCTGGTGAATCCCAATCGCGCCAACCGGACCGGCGGCGCAACGGCCCCCGGTGCGGTATCCCCTACTCGACCGTAGTCCGGATCCGCGATCAAAGCTATGCTACCACCGTTCGGAGCCCCTGTACGACGTCGCGTTTTCCCTTGCCATACAGCCGCCGATATCGACGGGAGCAACGCCACTTCCTTGGCGTCGGCCAACGGACGGCCATCGTAGGGCAGGGCGCCGAATGGGAGGCGATGCAGGAGTCCATCCGCCGCGATCAGGACACGAGTTTGACGGATTGTCCCCACGGAAGAGAGCAATTCCGATGCCAATTCCGATGCCCCGGCCTCTCCCGAACCAACCCGGGCGGCGCGGCCGAGATAGCCGAGCGTCAACCGCTCCAAGTCCTTGCGCGAGGAGAGCCTATGGACCTTGACTCCCTCTTTGTCCACTTCCCAGACCGCCGATGCCGCGTCGCTTAGAAAATATTGCAACACCAGGCTATCCGCCGGAACCGCGCCTGTCAGGTCCGCGTGTCCGAGCGGCGCAGGCGCCGCGTCCTTGGAGCGGGAACTCGATGCGATCGCGTCCTCCACGTCCGCGTAGGCGGAGAGCAACTCCGCCAGCTTGGCCTGGATCCCGGGGGCTTCCGGCTTACCGGCGTTTTCCTCCAGGCGGTATGACCAGAAGTTCAGGTCAGTCTCCACGCCGCGTTTCCGCTCGGCAAGATCGGGAGTCAACTGGCTGGCGAGTAGTCCCGACGATTCGCCCAATTGGTCGAGCAGCGTGCGCACCCGGGATCGTTCCGCGGCTTCCAGCGCCAGCCGGTCGTGTCGCGTGGCGGGATGCTTCGAATGCAGGGCCAAGTGGGCCGCGACTACTTCGCCGTAATACTCGTGGCGAGCTGCCAGATAGGCCATCCGGCGGCGCGAACCTCGCAGCAGGCCGCGTACGCTTTCGGCTGCCCCGATGGCCTGTTCCGCCAAGGCGAGCGCCTCCTCCGGGTTTCCCGCCAGCCGCTCGTTGACCGCCAGCCGGTAACATGTCTCCGCCTCGGCGTCGCGAGCGCCGTTGGCGCGCCGCATCTGGCGAGCCTGCCGCAGCAGTTTACGTGCCTCGTAGTGCTTCCCCGCGGAAGTTTCCACCACGCCCAGTTCGTGGAGCACGGCCGACTCCTGGGTGGTCATGCCGAGCGCTCGAAACCGGTCCAGGGAGTCCCGCAACTGGGCGCGGGCGTCGTCTGGCTTGGCCGACGCCGAAGCGATCCGGCCCGCGGTCTTTCTGGCCGCCGCCTGGAACCACTTGTCATCGGAGCTCTCGAGCGCGGACCGGGCGTCGCGGAGAGCCGCTTCCGCTTCCGCAAGGCGCCCGCGACCCAGGTGGAGGTCGGCGAGCAGTAGCCGGACGCGGCTCCGGCTGGCGGTCCGCTTGCCGTCCTTCAGCAGCCGCGCAGCCTCCTCGAGTTGGGATACGGACTCGCCGTCCTCGTTCAGCGCGTCCAGCACGGCTCCCATGTTGCCGCGGATCACGGCCTCGGATCGCTTGTCGCCGATGGCGACGGCGAGAGCGAGCGCCTCGGCGTGATGGATGCGCGAGGCGCGATAGTCCCCGGTCGCGCGGGCGAGACTTCCCAGGTTGGTCAGCGCGGCGAGGACGGCTCGCGGATGGTCCAAGGACCGCGCCAGCGCCAGTCCCTCGGTCGCGTAAGGACGTCCCAAGGAATAGCTGCCCAAATGGCGGTGCGCCTCCTGGAGGTTCAGAAGGCATTCCACCAGAATCCAGGGGTTCCCACCGGCACGAGCGCCGGGCAGGGCTGCCTCCAGCAGTTCCCTGGCTTCCTGGAACCGCCGCCGCTGGACCGCGGTTCCGCCGAGGTGAACCCGCGCGATCGTTTCTCCCTGCCGGTCGCCGGCGGACTGCCACCGCGCTAGCGCCTGCCTGGCAAGATCGGCGGTCCGCGAGGCATCGGCCGTGGCCTTGGCTTCGGTGTGGAGCCGGACGGCTTCGGCCGGTGGCAGCGTCGCTGTCGCGAAGGCTCGCAGCCGCCACAAGGTCGCTTGGCGTCTTTCCTCGACAGGGCGGACGATTACCGCGATCCGGCCAAACCGGTCCGGCGCGGCGGCGAACCATTCGCGCCCGGTCTCGACGTAATCCACGGAATCACTTCCGGAGTCCTGCTCTACCGTCAGCGCCAAGTCGCGGCCGAACTGATCGAACTCGATCGCCATCGGGCTGGAGCCGCGCGCCACGCACGAACGCGTTTGCCGGTTCACCATCCAACCGCGAATCTCGCTGTCCGCCGCCAAGGCGCAGCGGAACGGCTCCCCGCGCTGCAACAGCAAGAGTGCCGCGCCGAGACAGACACTCCCGGCGTGGACCGACGATCGATTCATCGCTTTCGCAACAGTATGGCATTCGTTCCCGTCATCAGGGAAACGGAGATCCAGGCCGAATCCGGAATTCGGGCAGTATAATCGTGTCGATCATGCACCGTTCGCTCGTTTTGCTCGCCGCCGCGGCGGCTTTTGCCCAGGACCCGCGGGAGGTTCGCCAGCCGTTTTGGCGGACGGAAGTCATGGGAACCAACGGTATGGTGGCCGCCGAACATCCTCTTGAGGCGCGGGCGGGCCTGCGTGTGCTCGAAAGGGGAGGCAACGCGTTCGACGCCGCGGTGGCGGTGTTTTACATGACCGGCGTGGTGGAGCAGCATCAGGCGGGTATCGGGGGGGACGCATTCATTCTGGCGTACCTGGCCAGGGAGAAGCGCGTGATCTTCATCAACGGCACCGGCCCGGCGCCCAAGCTTGCCACCATCGAACGCTACAAGCAGGCTGGCGGCATTCCTTCGGAGGGGATGCTCGCCAACACCGTTCCTGGCGCCGTAGGTGGGTTCGACCTGGCGTTGCGAAAATACGGCACCCGCAAGTACCCGGAACTGATGGCGGAGGCGATCGAGGCCGCCGCCAAGGGCCATCCTCTGACCCACTGGTGCGCCGGCAACCACGAAGCGGCGGCCAAGAAGATCGAGCCCTTCCCGAGTTCGGTCCGCGCGCTGACCAAGAACGGCGGAACCTTCGAACCCGGCGACCTCTTCACCCAGCCGGATCTGGCTCGCACCTACGAGACAATTGCCCGCGAAGGCGCTTCCGCTTTCTATCGCGGCCGCATCGCCCGCGCCACGTCGGCGTTCTACGAGAAGAACGGCGGTCTGTTGCGATATGAGGATTTGGCGGCGTACCAAGCCGAAGAGGGCTCGCCGATTCGCACCGGCTACAAAGGGTTCGACGTCTACCAGTCCGCCCCGAACTCGCAAGGTATCGTGCTGCTCGAGTCGCTCAACATTCTGGAGCCGATGGACGTGAAGGCGCTTGGCCACAACTCGCCGGCCTACGTGCATACGCTGACCGAGGCGTTGAAGCTCGCCTTTGCCGACCGCGACCGCTGGATCGCCGATCCGCGGTTCTTCACGAAGATCCCCACCGAGCGGCTGCTCTCTAAATCCTACGCGGAGGAGCGTCGCAAGCTGATCGGCGGCCGCGCCATGCCGGGTCCGGCCCCTCACGGCGAGCCTGGTGAGACTTCGTCGTTCTCGATCGCCGACCGGTTCGGGAATCTGGTATCGGTCACGCACAGCGTGAATGGGACGTTCGGCAGCGGCGTGGTGGTGGAAGGGCTCGGCTACGTGCTGAACAACCGGATGCCGTACTTCAGTCTGGATCCCGCGCACCCCAACGCGCTGGTTCCCGGCAAACGGCCGCGTCACACGATCAACCCGGCCCTGGCGCTGAAAGACGGCAAGCCCGTGATGGCCTGGAACACGCCGGGAGGCGACAACCAGCCGCAGGCGATGCTCCAGGCGTTCCTCAACATCGTGGAGTTCGGGATGACGCCGCAACTCGCCGTCGAGCAGCCGACGTTCATCACGTCGAACTTCCACGCGTCCAACTATCCGCAACCGGCGGGCGACAAGTTGACGCTGCCCGGTCCGATGGAGACGATCGCGGCGGAGCTGCGCGCCAAGGGCCACAACGTGGAGATCACCAGGATGCAGCGGCCCTACGCGCAGCAGCCTTCCGGCGCGGGCGCGGTGAAGCTGATCTGGATCGATCCGGTGACGCGCGTGATGCGAGGCGCGGTCAGTCCCGCCAAGGACGACTACGCCATGGGCTGGTAGAACCATCGTCAAGGGCGGCCGGACTGACCGGCCGCCGTCTTGCCGCTCCCAACTGGCATTGGGCCCCCAACCCATGGTGAGACAACCGCGGCCCGGCGCGCGTCAAGATTCGTCAAGGGCCATGTTAAGAATGTCAAGAACCCGCGCCGCCGCGTGCTGCACTATGCTGGGAGCCATGGAAATCGATCGACGCCTCTTTTCCGGCATGCTTCCAGCCGCCGCGATGCCCGCGCCGGCGCGCGACCAGATCTCACTCGCCGCGTGGTCGCTGTCACGCAGTTTCTTTCAGGCCAAGCGCTGGACCAACCTCGAACTGCCCCGCATCGTGCGCGAGGAGTTCGGCATCGGCGCGCTGGAATTCGTCAATCAGTTCTTCGAAAATCCGTCCATGCGGTACTTGAATCAACTGCGCAAGAATGGCGCGCAGCACGGCGTCAAGTTCGTCCGCATCATGGTGGACGACGAGGGCAACATGGCCGCCGTCGACCGCAAGGAACGCATGGAGGCCGCGGTGGCGCACCGCAAGTGGGTCGACATCGCGCACTATCTCGGATGCCGCGACATCCGCTGCAACATGCGCGGCGGTCCGCCGGATTGGAAGCACGACGCCGATCTCACGAAACGCGCGGGCGAGAGCTTCCGCGATCTGCTCGACTACTCCAAGGCGAGCGGGCTCGACATCGTGATCGAAAATCACGGCGGCTCGTCGTCGGATCCCGGGGTGCTGTCCCGGCTCATGAAGGAAGTGAACGACCCGCGGTTCGGCACGCTGCCCGATTTCGGCAACGTCAATCCGGGCGACGACCACTACTCGGCCATGCGGCAACTGTTGCCTTGGGCGAAGGGCGTGTCGGTGAAGGGAATGTGGAAACTGGACAAGACACACCAGGAATACGACCTCGACAAGATGATCGGCATGGTGCGCGACTCGGGATTTCACGGCTATTGGGGCATCGAGTCGAGCATGGGAAATCAGCGCCGCGTTCCCGGCCAGCCTCCGCCTCCGGCGCCTCCGGCGGACGAACTATGGCGGCTCGACCTGGAAGGAGTGCGCCTGACCAAGGCGGCGATCGTGAAGGGCGTTCCGGGCGCCGTCTAGTTTGCAATAAAATCGAAGGATCTCCATGCGTGCGTTATTCGTTCTAGCAATCGCTCCGGCCCTGTTCGCTCCCGCCGTGTCCGCCGCCGGGGATCTCGAATTTTTCGAGAAGAACATCCGCCCGGTGCTGGTGAAGAACTGCTATGCCTGCCACTCGGAGAAATCGAAGCCCGCTCAGGCGAGCCTGTACGTGGATTCGCGCGAGGGTCTGCTTCGCGGAGGCCGGTCCGGCGTCCCCGCGGTGGTCCCCGGCAAGCCCGAGGATAGCTTGTTGATAAAGGCGATCCGTTATCAAACGCATAGCCTTCGAATGCCGCCCGCCAGCCAACTCCCTCCCGCGCAGATCGCCGCCTTCGAGGAGTGGATCAAGACAGGCGCGGCCGACCCGCGGCTCGCCGCCGTCGCCGCCGTGCCGGAGGCTTCCTACGATTGGGACAAGGAGAAACGGCACTGGGCCTACCAGCCCGTGCGCGACACCAAGCCGGCTCGCACCGCGCCGCCCGAGTGGAACGGCAACGATATCGACCGCTTCATCAAGGCGAAGCTCGACGAGAAGGGCCTGCGCCCGCTCGGCGCCGCGTCGAGGATCGCGTTGATCCGCCGCCTGACGTACGGTCTCACCGGCTTGCCTCCGGCTCCGGAGGAAATCCGCGCGTTCACGGCCGATCCTTCGCCTCTGGCTTTCGAGAAGGCGGTGGACCGTCTCCTCGCGTCGCCGCGCTACGGGGAACATTGGGGACGCCACTGGCTGGATCTGGTCCGCTACGCCGACACGGCGGGCGATGCCTCCGACTTTCCCGTTCCCGAGATGTACCGGTACCGCAACTATGCGATCCGTTCCATGAACGAGGACAAGCCCTACGACGTTTTCCTGCGCGAACAAATCGCGGGGGATTTGTTGCCCGCCGCCAACGACGAGGACCGCCTCGACAAGCTTGTGGCCACGTCCTACCTGGCCGCCGCGCGCCGCTTCGGACAATCGATGGGCGAGTTCCACCTCACCATCGACGACACGATCGACAATCTCGGCAAGGTGACCATGGGCCTGACGCTCGGCTGCGCGCGGTGTCACGATCACAAGTTCGATCCCATTCCCACGCGCGACTACTACGGTCTGGCCGGCATCTTCCAAAGCAGCAATTACGCGCACGCGGGACTCGAGCACCATCAGTACCTGCAGCATTTTCGCGCGCTGGATCCGAAAGATCAGGACAAGCTGGATCGCGCGCAGGCCCGCATGGTGGCGCTGCATTCGATCGTGAAGAAGGGCGCGCCGCCCGACGCCAAGGCGCCCGCCGAGCAACGCCTGAAGTTCATGGAGGCGTCCACCGAATTCTCCCAGCTTCGCGAGACCTTCCCCGCGCTTCCCATGGCGTACTCGGTCACCGAAGGCAAGCCCATCAACGCTCGCATCTTCGCCAAGGGCGACCCCGATACCAAAGGGCCGGAAGTTCCGCGCGGGTTCCTGAAAGTGCTCGGCGCCAATGCCGTTCCCGCCGGTTCCAAGGGCAGCGGGCGCGACCTGCTTGCCGGATGGATCGCCGATGCGTCCAATCCGCTCACCGCGCGCGTGATGGTGAATCGCGTTTGGCTGTGGCACTTCGGCCGCGGCTTGGTGAACTCGCCCAACGATTTCGGCAAGCGGGGCGACGCGCCCTCCCATCCGGAACTGCTCGACTATCTGGCCGCGCGTTTCGTGGAGGACGGCTGGTCGTTGAAGAAGCTCCACCGCCGGATTCTGCTGACGCGCGCCTATCGCACGGCCGCCGGCGCCAACGCCGGGAACGAAGTGAAAGATCCCGGGAACGAGTATCTGTGGAAGTTCAACCGCCGCCGGCTGGCCGCCGAGGAGGTTCGCGATTCGATGCTGGCGGCGAGCGGGCAACTGGATCCGGTTCCCGGCGGACCGCACCCGTTTCCTCCGCGAGGCACGTATCGATTCACGCAGCACAGGCCCTTCGTGGCCGATCTGGCCACATACGACACGAAGAAGCGCAGCGTGTATCTGGTCCAGCAGCGCTTCCGCCGGCATCCGTTCCTCGAGCTGTTCGATGGACCCGATCCGAACAATTCGACCCCCTCGCGCGGCGGCGATCCCACCGCGCCGCAGTCGCTGTACTTCATGAACGACGACTTCGTCCACCAGCAGGCGGCGGCATTGGCGGTTCGCGTGGGGATGGCGGAAGAGACCGCGCCGGCGCGAGTGACGGCGGCGTACCGGCTGCTGTTCGGGCGCGAGCCCGCCGCCTCCGAAATGCAGGACGCCACGCGCTTCCTGGCATCGGCCCGATCGGCGGCGAAGGGCGGGGAAGCCAACCGGGAAGCGCTTTCCAGCCTGATGCTGGTGCTCTTGGCGAGCAACGAATTCTTTCACGTAGACTAGACCCAGGACGACGATGAACCGCAGACAACTCCTTCGATCGATGGTGGCTGGTTCCACCCTTTTGCCGGCGATCGTCACCGATCTACTGGCGGCGTCCACCGACCCATTGGCTCCTCGCGCGCCGCACTTCGCGGGCAAGGCCAAGCGCGTCATCTTCCTCTATATGACCGGTGGCGTCTCGCACGTGGATACGTTCGATCCCAAGCCGGGACTGAAGACCGCGGCGGAGCGCGGCGTAAAGGCCGGTCGGCGCGGGGACCAGACCTACCTGCCCGCGTCGTGGTCCGCCAAGCGTTACGGCGGTTCGGGCTTGGAAGTTACGGATTTGTTCCGGCACACGGCGGAACTGGCGGACGATCTCTGTGTGATCCGATCGATGACCGGCGATCACAACGATCACTTCCAGGCCGCCATGGGCGTCCACACGGGCTCGGTCACGGTCAAGCGTCCGAGCATCGGATCGTGGGTGAGCTACGGGCTCGGCACGGAGAATCGCAACCTGCCGTCGTTCGTTGTGCTCGCGCCGCAATTGCCGTACGCCGGCAGCCAGGTGTGGTCCTCCGATTTCCTGCCGGGAGCGCACGGCGGGACGCGCGTGACGGGCGGCGAAGAGCCTGTGGCCGATCTGCAACGGCGAGCCCCGGAGAAGATGCAGCGGCTCGAACTGGATCTGCTGGCGCGGTTCAACCGCCGGCACCTGAACGAGCGCGGCGCCGATCCCGCGTTGTCGGCTCGCATGAAGGCGTTCGAGACCGCGTTCGGAATGCAGAGCGAAATGCCGGACGTGTTCGACTTCTCCAAGGAAACCGATGCGACGCTGAGCCTCTACGGCTTGCGGCGCGGCGGCAACACCGGCTTCGGGTGGCAGTGCCTGGTCGCACGGAGGCTGGCCGAGCGGGGCGTACGGTTCATCGAACTGATCGACACGGGATCGTCCGGCAATTGGGACGTGCACGGCGAGATCGACGGGATGAACGCTTTGGCGGGCAACGTGGATCGCCCGATCGCGGGATTGCTGCGCGATCTGAAGTCGCGCGGAATGCTCGACGAGACGCTGGTGGTGTGGACCACCGAGTTCGGGCGGTCGCCTTGGTTGTCGGGCAAGCATGGCCGCGAGCACTATAACAAGGCTTATTCGGCGTGGCTCGCCGGCGGCGGCATCAAGGGCGGCGTCGTCTGGGGCAAGACCGACGAGGTCGGCGCGAAGATCGTCGAGAACACCGTCCACGTGCACGACTTCAACGCGACCGTCCTGCATTGCCTCGGCTTCGATCACACGCGGCTGACGTTCCGTCACGCGGGCCGCGATTTCCGGCTGACCGATGTCCACGGCAACGTGGTCAAGCCGCTTTTGGCGTAATGACGCCGCTGCCGGCGGCGCTGGTGGCGCTGACGCTCGCGGTGGCGCTGCCGGCGGGCTGGTTCGACTTGCGGGCGCGCCGGATTCCGAACTGGCTGGTGTTGGCGGGATTGTCCGCCGCGCTGGCCGGCCGGTTCGCGATGCTCGGCGTCGATGGATTGTGGGCCGGGGTGAACGGGTTCGGCTTGGCGCTGGCGATCTACTTTCCGCTGTTCGCGCTGCGAGCCATGGGAGCTGGTGACGCGAAGTTGATGGCGGCGCTCGGCGCGGCGCTGGGGGCGGCGAACTGGCTGGTGCTGTTCTTCGTGACTGCGTTCGCCGGAGCGGCGGTGGCGATCGTCGTGGTGCTGGCCAAGGGACGCCTTGGCCAGACGCTGCGCAACGTTGGGTTCATCCTCGGCGAACTCGCGCGGCTGCGCGCGCCTCATGTTTCGCGCGAGGAATTATCGGCGGGACATGAGAAGTCGATCTCATTACCGCACGGCGCGGCGATCGCCGGTTCGGCCGTGCTGACCGTGGCGGCGATGTGGCTGGTGGGGGCGGTCCGGTAAAATCGATTCGATGGCCCCCGAACATTTTCTCGTCCAGACCATGGCCCATCTTCCGCCGGCGGGCATCCTGGAGGGCATCGCCGAAGAGGACGCGCACCGCCGTTTGGACAATACGCACTCGATCGCGGAGATCGCCGCCCACATCGACTTCTGGCAGTCGTGGTTCCTTCGCCGCTGCCAGGGTGAATCCGCGCCCATGGCGGCTTCGGCGGCGGCTGGATGGCCGGCGGTCGCGCAAGGAGAATGGGATGGACTGCGCGAACGCTTCCTGGCCGGCGCGGCCGCGCTCGCCGAAATCGCCGGCCGGCCGGGCGCCGCGGACAAGGCGATCGACCCGCCCATCGAGTCTCCTCCGCTCGCCGGGTACCGTCTGACCGACGCCGTGACGCATGTGGCGCAGCACAACGCCCATCATCTCGGGCAGATCGTGACGATGCGTCAGATCATGGGTCTATGGCCTCCGCCCGCCGGTAGTTGGACCTGGTAAGGCGGTATCGGCGGCGCCGGGCTGCTCATATGCTGTAATCGAAGAATCCCGATGACGCTTCGATTTTCGCTCCTGGCAGTTCCGTTGCTCGCCTCGGCGCAGGATCCCGGCGCGCAAGCCGTGGCCGTGCTCGAGCAACGTTGCCACCAGTGCCACGACGCGCGAACCCGGATGGCGGGTATCGCGCTCACGTCGTCCGCCGAGGTGACGGCCGCGCGCGATCGTATCGTCGCGGCGATCGGATACCAGGCCAAGGTCAAGATGCCGCCGAACGGCAGGCTTGGCTCCGGCGAAGCGGCGGCGCTCACATCCTGGATCGGCGCCGGCGCTCCGTGGAAAGCGGGAACCGGCGCCTCTCGCGCCGCATCCGGGCACTGGGCCTTTCAGCCGGTACGACGGCCCGCGGTCCCTGGCGCCGGACTGCCGGTGGACGCATTCATCGACGCGAAACTGAGGGAGCGCGCCATGCGGGCCGCGCCCGAGGCGTCCCGTGAAACGCTGATCCGGCGCGCCACGTACGACCTCCACGGACTTCCGCCCAGCTACGACGAGATCCAGTCCTTCGTCCGCGATCCCAATCCCTCCGCCTACCGCGACGTGCTCGACCGGCTGCTCGCCTCGCCGCGTTACGGCGAGAAGTGGGGCAAGCACTGGCTCGACTTGGTTCGCTACGGCGACACGTCCGGCTTCGAGCAGGATCCCTACCTGTTGTACGCGTGGCGCTATCGGGATTGGGTGATCAAATCCTTCAACGACGACAAGCCGTACGACCGGTTCGTCAAGGAGCAGATCGCCGGCGACGAACTCTATCCCGAGGAGCCCGAGGCGCAGCAAGGGACCGGCTACTACACCATCGGGACCAACCGCGACATGCTCTACAAGGTGGAGGATATCAACCGCGTGGAGACGCTCACCGATTTCGTCGACACGACGTCGAGCGTGTTCCTCGGACTCACCGCCGGATGCGCGCGCTGTCACGATCACAAGTTCGACCCGATCCCTCAGCGCGACTACTACCGCTTGCAGGCGATTTTCGCGCCGTTCCAGAAGACGCGGGTTTTCCTCCACTACGACATGGCGCGCGGTTACGACCTGCAGGAGAACACCCGTACGTTCCGCCTCCACGAGACCGGCGCGCAGCTTTCGGCTCTGCTCGATCCGCACCGAAAGGCTCTGCGCGAGGCGCGGCTCGCCCAGCTCGCTCCCGCGGTGGGCGAGGCTTTCGCGACCCCGGACGATCGTAAGACCCCGGAGCAGAAGGCGCTGTTCGAGGCGAACGCGAAGAAAGTGGAGCCCTCCGACGATCAGGTCTTCGCGCGGCTTTCCAAGGACGAACTGGCCCAGCTCCACGAGATCGAACGGCGGTTGGTGGGAATTTATAAGAACTACGCGCCGGGACCTTTCTCGCCCGGTCTGACCGACGCGGGGCGCGAGGCTCCGCGCACGTACCTACCGGCGAAGGGCGGCGGCGATGGCGAGGAGGTCGGCCCGGGTTTCCCTGGCGCCCTGGGCGGGGGCGATATCCCGGAGCCGCCGCGCGACTCCGCCACCACGCGAAGGAGGAAGGCGCTGGCCGAATGGATCGCGTCGCCGGCGAACCCGCTGACCACGCGCGTGATGGTCAACCGGATCTGGCAGTATCATTTCGGACGGGGGCTGATCTCCACGCCGAGCGATTTCGGGACGCGCGCGGGCGCTCCCTCCCATCCGGAACTACTCGAGTGGCTGGCGTCGGAGTTGGTGGAGCGTAAGTGGTCGGTCAAGGAGATGCACCGGACGATCATGTTGTCCGCGGCTTACCGCCGGTCGCCGCGCTTGCCGCCGGCGGCGCCCGAGAGGGACCCGGAAAATTCGCTGCTCTCTCACTTCACGCGGCGCCGGCTCGAGGCGGAGGAGATCCGCGATTCGGTGCTGATGGCGGCGGGATCGTTGAACGGCAAGCGCGGTGGCCGCCCCGTGGTGCCGCCTCTCGCCCTCGAGGAGTTGTACGGGATGAGCCAGCCCGTGGGCAACGCGTGGATCGTCACCGCCGGCCGCGCCGAACACGACCGCCGCACGATCTACATGATCTCCCGCCGCAATTTTCGAATGCCGCTCATGGAGGCGTTCGACCGGCCGGAGGGCGTGTTGAGTTGCGCGCGCCGCGATTCCTCGACAACCGCTCCGCAGTCGTTGTCGCTGTTGAACGGGCCGTTCACGCTCGCGCAGGCGGGCGCGTTGGCGTCGCGCCTGGAGACGGCGGGCCATCCGGTGGCTGCGGCTTGGCGCGCGGCGCTAGGCCGCGATCCCTCGGCGGAGGAGGCCGGGCGGGCGCGGGCGTTTCTCGACCGGCAGACGGCGAACCTCGGTTCGCGCCAGGCGGCGCTGGTGGAACTGTCGCGGGGTTTGTTCAACTTGAACGAGTTTCTCTATGTGGAGTAAGCCGATGAACGGTCCGGTTTCGAGACGGGAATGGCTGGATCGCGCCAGCCGCGGGTTCGGCGGCGTGGCGCTGGCGTCGATGTTGCGAGGCGCGCCGGCCGGGCGCGCCAGGAACGTCATCTACATCTTCAACCACGGGGGCGTGAGCCATGTGGATACGTTCGATCCCAAGCCCACGCTCGCCCGGCTCTCGGGCCAGACGGTGCCGGCCAGCTTCGCCGAGGGCTTGAAGACGTCGCGCATCGATTTCCGCAAAGCCATCATGCGCGGCTCGCCCTGGGAGTTCCACAAGCACGGAGATTCCGGGCTCGAGATCTCGTCGCTATTTCCCCACCTGTCGAAGCACGCCGGGAGGCTGGCGGTGGTGCGGTCGTGCCACGGCGACGCATTCGATCACGCGCCGGCGATCTTTCTGCGATGCACGGGGACGCAGTTTCCCGGCAGGCCGGGCATCGGGTCGTGGATGGCGTATGGGCTGGGCAGCGAGAACAAGAACCTGCCGTCATTCGTCGTGATGTCGGACGGAGCGATGAAGTCGGGCGCGGGCGCTTACGGCGCGGGGTTTCTGCCGGCGTCGTATCAAGGCACCGTATTCCGGGCCGGGAAGAGCCCGGTGTTGAATCTGGCGACTCCGGACGGAGTTACCGCCGCGGCTCAAAAGGAAACGCTCGACTTCGTGAACTCGATGAACCGGAGCCACTTCGCGTCGCGCGAGGACGACTCGACTCTGGACGCGCGGATCAAAGCCTACGAGCTGGCGTATCGCATGCAAGCCGAGGCGCCGGGCGCGGTGGACGTCGATTCCGAATCCGAAGTCACGCGCAAGCTCTATGGTCTCGACGAGCCGGTAACCGCCGATTTCGGGCGTAAGTGTCTACTGGCGCGGCGGCTGGTGGAGCGGGGCGTCCGGTTCGTGCAGATATTCCTCGGGACCAATCTCGGCGACGACTGGGACGATGCCCACAACGATCTGTGGGGCTCGCACATCAAGATGACCAAAAAGTCGGACCGGCCCATCGCGGCCCTACTCACGGACCTCCAAGGGCGCGGCTTGCTCGATTCGACGCTGGTGGTGTGGAACGGCGAGTTCGGCCGGACACCGCTCGCCGAAGGCAAGAACGGCCGCGACCACCATCCCTACGGGTTCAGCATGTGGATGGCGGGGGCGGGAATTCAGGGCGGCCGGGCGCTCGGCGCCACCGACGAGTTCGGGCTGCGCGCCGTCGATCAACCCAAGACGATTCACGATGTCAACGCGTCCATCCTGCGGATGACCGGCGTCGATCACACTAAGTTGACGTGGCGCTACCAGGGCCGCGACCAGCGGCTGACCGACGTTCACGGCGAGGGCGAGTTCACCGGATGGCTGCTCGGCCAGGCATAGCCGGGTTCAGCGGATCGTTAAATGGTGGCCGAGGTAGTGCCGCCGGTGGCGCTGGAAGGCCTGATACAGCAGTTCAGGGCCAAACCGCGCGTCGGGTGTCCAATGGAAGCTCCAGGATTCGGTTTCCAGGAGCAAGTTGGCGGGGAGCGCCGCGTTCGGGCGGAGCGCGATCACCGATGTTCGCGACTGGGCGCCTGTCCATTCCCTCTGTTTGGACTCCTCGAGGAGGCGCACTTCCTCGACGCCGCCCGATTCCGCCCATACTCGCGCGCGATGCCACGTGTGCTTGTCGAACGGGTCCAGCCCCTGACGCAACTTGACCCAGACGGTGGCTTCCTCGCCCGCTTCGAGGATTCCGTTGCCGTTACCCTTGCCCTCCTTGATCTTGCGCGCCACGATCGACCCGCCGCCGCGGTTGCCGGCTTGCACGAAGATAGGCAGCTCGACTTGGCGTCCGTCGAGGATCTCGACTCCCTCGGGCTCCTCGAGTTGGGAGGGGACCACCAGCAGGTCGATGTTCTGGGAAGCGCTCTGCCATCCATCGTAGAGGAATCGGACGGTGAGGCGGGTGGGTGCGAGTTCCCCAGCTCCCGAGGTAAACCTCACCCGATTCGGCAGGTTCGCCGTGGAGCCCGCGGGGATACGGTCGATCTTCGTCTTACCTTCCGCGATCGCCGCCGTGGGGTACTGCGAAGTCAGCTCGACCGACACGGCGGTCAGATCCGTTCCTCTCGGGTTGAACACCCGCAGAGGGAGCGTGAGATCGCGATCCGGCCAGACCGGACCTGGCGGGAGTGGCAACAGCCGGGGCGGCTGGGAGCCGGTCCCGGGACCTGCGATTCCCGTCGCGCCGTGGGCGTCGAACCGGAGGCGGCCTTCCGTGCTCGCGACCGCGGTGGACCGGTTCCGCTCGCCGAGGATTCGGTAGGTCGCGCCGGGCCGGTAAAGCGGCGGAGTGGTGACGGCAATGCGGCGGTCGATGGGAGGTCCGTCAGGCGCGTACCGGATGGTGCGCACGCCGAGTCCACCTTGGGAGACATCATCGAGGATCGTGTATCCGGGGGAGTCTCCGTCCGTCTCGAACCGCCAACCCCAGGCTTCGAAATTCCGGTAGGCGCTGTGGTGGGAGAACGCGACCGGCGCCGCGTCGAGTTCGGGTTTGTCGAACGCGCGCAGGTGGAAGTCGAACGTCTCTCCGATCGAGGTGGCCCAGTGCCGGTGGTACTCGTCCTGGCGGAATTCGAAACCGGGGAGGGATCGGGCGAACGTCTCGCGCGTCTCTTCGTGGTATTGGCTGATGTAGTCGCCGGAGGCGCGGATCAGGCGGACCATCGAGAGGCCGAGGTTGGCCGCATGGTCCTTGGGCCGCCATAGCAGGCGGCGGCCAGCGTCGCCCGCATAGAACTCGGGACCGGGGTTGAAAGAGGACGCGCTTCCGATCCGGTCCGGATATCGAGCGGCGAGCCACAAGGACAGGAAGCCTCCCATGCTGAGCCCGGAGGTGGCCCGGAAACGGCGCGAAGTTCGGGTGCGGTAGTTCGCGTCGATGTGCGCGGAGAGCTCGAGGAAGTACGCGCCGAAGTCCATCTTGCCGCCGTCGATGCGCAGATCCCAGGGGTCGCCGCCATAGAGTCCCGTGTACGTACGCGAGTCGTAACCGTCGACGCACACGACGATTGCGTCGTGCTTCTTCACGAAATCGATCATCTTCGGGATCGTGTCGCGGCCCTGGTCGTAGCTCTCGACCGTGTAGCGGTCCGAGTGGCCGTGGAAGTAGTAGATGACGGGGTAACGCTTCCCCGAAGTGGCGTAGTCCGGTGGCAGGATCAGGCGGTAGTTGCGCGGTTCCCCGAGGACTTTCGACTCGTGGCGCTTGTCCACGAATGGCGCCTCGGCGGCGAGAGTGGCGGCGAGCAGGGCCGAGATCAGGACTCGCATGGTCCGGCGAGGCGCATAGGCTGCTTGCGCCAATAGGTCAGCGACCGCCACAGCCATTCGGCCGGACCGAATCGGTAGTGGCGCAGCCACGCCGAGCTCCAGGCGAGGTTGAACGCCCACATCAAAGGCACGAGAGCGAACAACCGCCAGCGCTCGATCCGGTTGAACATCCCGGCGCCATATCCATTGAAGTAGAACGTGAATATAATCGATGTAAGCAGATAATTCGAAAGAGCCATGCGCCCCACGGCTCCGAGCGTGGCGGTGATGAACCCAAGGCAGCCGCACTTGCAGATCGACATCACGATTCCGATGTAGCCGAACGCCACGGCAAGGCGGCCTGGATCGGCTGTGGAACCGAGGTAGGAGAAGAATCCGGGGATGTCGAAACCACTGCTATGCCAAGCACTTGCCGCCCAATAGTTCAATGGGATTCCAACCACGAAGCCGGCGGCCGCCATGATCGCGTAGGCCCGGTAGCTCAGCGCGGCGTCGAAGACCCCGGCCTTCGCCAAGCCCATTCCGAGGAGCAGCATGCCCAGCACATCGAGGAACATGAACTGAAAGAACATGGTGAACTCGAACAGCGCCGCCGTGCCCGCCCGGTGAGCGAGGTTCTCGATCCAGCCGCCCCGATGCGCTTTCAGTTCCGCCTCGAGGGCTTCCCTGGAGGGTTGGAACATGTCCCGCAACTGGCCCCACTCCGCGACCGCCTTCTTTTGCTCGAGCGAAGGCTTGTCGACTCCGGCGGCCATCTCCGCCTTTTGCTTCAGTTCGGCGATCCCGAATCCGGCCCCGATGTTCTGGAGCGAGTGCAGCAGGACAATGGCCGCTCCCGCCACGATCAACGTCTTCGCCCTGAGGTTCCGCAAGGGAAACAGCAGCAGCCCGACCAGGCCATAAGCGTAGAGGATGTCGCCATACCAGATCAGGTGGGCGTGGAGGAGCCCGAACAGAATCAGCCATAGCGTCCGCCGGTAGTAGATGTCGGCGGCGCCGATTCCGGCGCCCCGCTGCTCGGCGCGGGCCAGCATCAGGATCGCGCTGGTTCCAAAGAGCATGGAGAACAGCGCGCGCATCTTCCCTTCGAACAGCGTCTGTACGATCAACCAGGCGGTGAGGTTCGGGCCGGCGCCGTCGGTGGAGCCCAGCGGCGCCATCGCGGCGGGGTTTACGTAGGAGGCGAAGGGCATCCCGAACGACACGATGTTCATGATGAGGATGCCGAGGAGAGCGAATCCCCGCATGACATCCACCGAGTGGACGCGATCTTGCCGGGGCTCGGTTTCCTGGGACATTGCTTCATTGCCGCACGGAGAGCAGCCAGAGTGCCGGCCACCGTTCGCGGATCTCCAGTGTAGCTCCCCGCGAGGTGAGTTCGCGGAGCATCCAGCTCGGCCGGGTAGGGTGGACCAGCAGCGAGAACTCCCGGTGGCCACGCAGGAAGGGTTCCGGTTTCTCGAGCCGCAGCGGCGCGTACGGAAGAAGCTTCTGGAGGCTGGTCTCCGGGTTGCCGAGTTTTGCCTCGCGCATGGCGGCATCGGCGTCGACGACGAAGGTCATCCGGGATCGAAGTTCCGCTGGCGAGTAGTGCCAAACGTTGAGGTAGGTGACGGCTTCCTCCACGACAACGGGTCCCCGGGTGGCGGCGGCCACGGCGGCCATGGCCGGCGCGGTGGGGAGATTGCGCCAGTTCGAAACGACATCGTGCGCGCGTTGGATGCCGAGAGCGAGGAAGAGCGCTCCGGCGAAGCACGCCGCCGCGGTGGGGCGGCGGCCAAGGGCTCGCACCGAGGCTTCGCCCGAGACCACCATCAGTCCGATCGCGGCGGCCATGCCATACCGGGGAAAATACGTATGGGTTATCAGGAACGCCGAAGCCAGAACGGCCAGGGGAATCGCGAGCAGCCCCATGCCGAAGACCAACTCCACGGGACGAAGGCCGGCATCCGATGGCTGGGAGAACTCCCCGGCGAACCGGACCGCGACACCTCCCACGATCAGCGCGAGCGTGATGGCCGGTCCGATGCCCGCCAGTAGTTCGAGGTAGAAGCGAGGTCCGTCGAGTATGGTGGGCGCCGCCCACAGGTCGGCGCGGTAGACGTCGGCGGCGCGAATCAGCGGCTGATGCGCGGCAAGCGGGATCAGAATCGACGCCGCGGCCAGCAGCACCGGCCAGTCGCGCTTGCCGCTGTGTCGAGTTCGGTAGAGTTCGGCGAGCCCCACCGGGATGGTCAGGAAGACCGCATAGTAGTGCGAGCAGACCGCGGCGCACAGCGCGACGGCGAGGCCTGCCACGTGGATGGGCCGCCGGTCCTGTTCCACTGCTCGCTGCCACAGCAGCATCGCCACCGCGGCCAATCCCAGCGTCAGCCCGTACGACCTTCCCTCCGTGGCGTAGTAGAACGTGGCTGGCAGGAGAGCGGCCGCAACCCCCGTCCAGGCGTGGACGGCGGGCATTCGGCGGCGAAGGAACGACCAAACCGCGACGCACATCACCCAGTACCCTACGTTGGCGGGAAATCGCGTGGCCGCCGCCTCATTGGAAATCACCCCATGGGCCGCTCGTGTCAAGATGTGAAAGAGCGGAGGCATCGCGTCGGCCGAACCGGCGAGCGCCTTCCACACGTCCGCCAGTGTGGGTTGCCGGTCGACGTAAAGCGTCACCAGTTCGTCGAACCACAGTTCTTTGGTAAAGGCGCTGGCGAGAACAGCCGAGAAATATAAAAGAGTGAAGAGAGCCCAGCACCACATGTATAGGTATTGTCGCCCATAACGATGGAAGTGACCGTAGTCATCCCGTGCTACAACGAAGAGGCCAGTCTGCCGCCCCTTCTGGAACGTCTGGATCGTCTCGACCCCCGATCGCGCGGTTGGGACGTGTTGTTCGTCAACGATGGCAGCCGCGATGGGACCGCCGGACTGCTCGATCGCGAGATTCCGGCCCGAAAGTGGGCGCGGGTCCAGCACCACGAGCGGAACCGCGGTCTGGGAGCGGCACTGCGAACGGGATTCGCGCACACCCGCGCGGAGATCGTCTGTACGATCGATTGCGACTGCACCTATCCCCCGGAACGGCTGCCGGAACTGATCGACGCGCTCGCCGGCGCCGGCGTCGCCACCGCCTCTCCCTGGCATCCGTCGTTGCGGACCGGCGACGTTCCGTGGGTGCGTCAGATCCTCAGCCGCGGAGTGTCCGTTCTGTACCGCTTGGTTCTGGGCCGGCGGATCTATACCTTCAGTTCGATCTTCCGCGCCTACCGCAGGGAAGTGCTCGACAAGGTTCGCTTCGATTCGCCCGGCTTTCCCGCGGTGACTGAGATTCTCGTCAAGGCTCTTCTGGCCGGCTACCGAGTGGTCGAGGTCCCGATTCCGCTCGGAACGCGGCGGTTCGGTGAGTCCAAGATGAGCGTGGGCCAAGCGATTCGCGGCCACATCGATCTGCTGGGCAAGACTCTGAGGTGGAAGTTCGTACAATAGGCGTTCCGGGCGCCTCCATGCGGACTTCCCTAGCATCCCTTTCCCTCGCCGCGGCCTCGCTGTTCGCGGCGGAGCCACTGTTCGATACGGCGGACCTCGCCATCGGCGAGACGGCGGAACTGCGCCCGGCCGGCGGAAGACCGGTGCGCGTGAAGCTGGTCGCTGTGAACGAGACCACCGATCCGGTCGCCAGGGCCGTTCGCGAGGCCGCCGTCACCGTCGAGGTAAACGGCAAGCGCACCCGGCTTGTCTGCGGCAACTACGAACTTCCGAAAACCGCCGGCGCCGTCCAGATCGACTGTCCGGTCACCGGAGGCTATCGAGCCAACACCACCGACGACCATTGGGGTCTGAAAAAGGACGCCAGGATCCGCGTGTGGCGCAAAGGATCGCCCTGGATGCAGGACGGCGAGTTCGGATTCCCCCTGAAGCAGCGCTGGCTGGCGACCCACACGCAGATGGCGAACGAGCCGACCTATGTGGATCGCGGCGAGCGGCACGAGCGCAAGCGCGTCTACTATCACGCCGGTCTCGACCAGGGCGGCGCGGAAGGCTTGACGGAGGTGGTGGCGGCGACCGGCGGCCTGGTCGTCTCGCTCGGCAACGACGTCATGCCGGGGCATTCGGCGAAACCCGTCGCCAAACGCTACGACGTCATCTACCTGCTCGACTCCCGCGGCTGGTACTACCGCTACAGCCACCTTTACTCCTTCGAGCCCGGGCTGAAGCTCGCCCAGCGCGTGAAGCGCGGAGACCGGCTCGGCCTGCTGGGAAAGGAGGGCGGAAGCGGCGGCTGGTCGCACCTCCATTTCGAGGCCGTGGCGAAGCAGCCTTCGGGCGAGTGGGGCACGCAGGAGGCCTTCGCGTTCCTCTGGGAGGCGGCGATTCGCGAGCAAAAGCCGGATGCGATCGCGGTCGCGCGGCCGCACCGGATCGCGGTCGTCGGCGAGCCGGTCACGCTCGACGGGTCGAAATCCTGGAGCCGGACCGGCCGGATCGCCAAGTACGAGTGGACGCTCGAGAACGGCGAGAAGACGCTCGGCGCGCGTGTCGAGCGGCGGTATTCCAAGCCGGGGACATACAGCGAAGTCCTGAAAGTGATCGATTCGAAGGGCAGCGTCGCCTACGATTTCGCGACCGTCAACGTTCTGAGTCCGGGCCAGCCCGGCCGCGATCCGATCACGATCCACGCGGCGTTTCATCCTACGCAGGACATTCGGGCCGGACAGCTCATCCAATTTCTCGGGCGCACCTTTGGCACGACGGCGGGCGAGGAATCCTGGGATTTCGGAGACGGCTCGCCGGTTCGAACCACGCGGTCCGACGGCAACGTCAAGTCGCTGGCCAGGGACGGCTACGCGCGGATCGAGCACGCCTATTCGAAGCCGGGAGACTATCTCGTGAAAGTCGGCAGAGTATCGGAGAACGGAATCGCCGCGACCGCGCATCTTTGGGTTCGCGTTCAGTAGCCGCCGTCCGATATGGCACATTGACAGGGAAGATCCACTGGCCGGGCCGGGAAGGCTGGCGAGGAGGGTTTGTAGGAGGGTGGATTCGAGAGGAGAGAGTACAAGGCGGGTCAGAGTGGAGGAGCAGCCCTTTGGCCTTTGGATCTTCCCGTCGCGTGTCACATAAGTCAACTAAGCAACTCTCGTGCCATCCCTGGCGAGGCGTTCGCGACCCCGATTAGCCTTCAAACGTTCCGTTTTGAACCAACGGACTATTCCGTTTATTCCGCTCCCCGGAACACGAGCGCCGGCCGGGCGGCGGATTCCCGCCACCGGCGCGATCTCGCCGCCGCTCGCGTGCGAAGATGACAGTTGTTACCCCGCCGTAAACTCCTGATCGTCGCCGCGACCACCGGCTACCAGGCGCAAGCCTTCGCCGCGGCCGCCCGACGCGCCGGCATCGAGTTCTCGCTCGCCACCGACCGCTGCCATGTCCTAGACGATCCTTGGGGCGACAGCGCGCTCCCGGTTCGCTTCGACGCGCCGGAGGCTTCCGTCCCTAGCCTCTCCGGTTTCGATGCTGTCGTCGCCGTGGGCGATCGCCCGGCCTATCTCGCCGCGCTGGCCGCCGAACGGCTCGGCCTCCCATTCCATCCCGCACGTGCGGTCGCCGCGGCGAGGAACAAGTTCGAGGCTCGCGAACGGTTCCGATCGGCCGGATTACTCGTGCCGGAGTACTCCCGCGTATCCCTCGATGCCGATCCCGCCGAGTCGGCCCGCGCCGTCGCCTATCCCTGCGTCCTCAAGCCCCTCGGGCTCTCCGCCAGCCGTGGCGTGATTCGAGCCGATGACCCCGCTGGTTTTGTGCGCGCCTTCCGCCGCATCCGATCGATCCTCGAAACCGCCGAGGTCGCCCGGTTCCACGACGCCGCCGATCGCTTTATCCAGGTGGAGCGGTTCATCCCGGGGCGCGAGTTCGCCGTCGAAGCGCTGGTGACGGAAGGACGGTTCCATCCGCTGGCCATCTTCGATAAGCCGGACCCGCTCGATGGCCCCTATTTCGAGGAGACCATCTATGTCACGCCCTCGCGCGCGCCCGCCGCGGTACAAGCCGCGATCCGGACGTCGGCCGAAATAGCGGCTGCCGCGCTTGGCCTCACGCAGGGTCCGATTCACGCCGAGATGCGAGTCAACGACAACGGCGTCTGGATACTCGAGGCGGCCGGGCGTCCGATCGGCGGCCTGTGTGCGCGATCGCTTACATTCGACGGCGGCCTGACCCTCGAGGACGTGATCGTCCAGCATGCGCTGGGCCAGGACACTTCCGGCGTCGCGCGCGAGTCCCAGGCAAGCGGCGTGATGATGATCCCGATCCCTCGCGAGGGGCTATATCGGGGCGTCCGGGGCGTGGATGCCGCCAGCCGCCACGCGGAGGTACTCATCACGGCGACAGCGGGGCAGCACTTCCAGCCCTTGCCCGAAGGACACAGCTATCTCGGCTTCCTGTTCGCCCGCTCGGCCGGCGCGGCAGAGGTGGAACTGCTGCTTCGCGCCGCCCACGCGGAACTGTCGTTCGACCTGGCGGCGGTCGTCGCGAGCGTACCGGGCGCTTTGCCTACTCGCCCTTCGCCGCCAGTTCCCGCTCCAGAGGAGACTTTGCCTTCCTCCTCGAGCCCGGATCGTTGATCGACCAGTCATAGTCGTGGAACTTCACCTTCGGGTTGCCGAGCGCCTCGATCGCCTTGCGGGCGGGTTGGCCTGCGTATTTCAACACGTACGCGCGCGCGTCGCCGAAGTCTTTGGCGTACCAGTCGAACAGCGCGCTGAGGGTTAGCGTGTTCGAGCCCTCCTCCATGGTGACGTTGCGGCGCTCGGACACGAACTGGCGCGTCAACCGGTCGAGGTGTGCATCGAGCGTCTCCGCCTGGAATGCATCCCGATCCAGGCGCGGGCACGACATCGACGCGCACACGATCGCGAAGTGGATGCGAGCGTCCCCGTAGCGCGCCCGGATGATGTCGTTCTCGAGCGACCGAAGCGTCATCTGCCTGCCGCCTAGCGTGTGTTTCCGGCGCCAGAAGAAACCATAGGCGAAGCCAAGATCGCGCACGCTCTTCACCGGATATCCCTGCGCGGCGGCCTGTATCACGAGTGCGTTGTAAGCGTTGAGCCAATAGGCGAGTTCGTGCTTCCGCGTAGGGAACCGCGCCTCGCCATTGTCGGGGCTGATCGCGGCCAGCCGCTCGACATAGGCGTCGATCGCGGCGCTATCCTTCTTCAGCGCCGCGTAATCCACTTCGCCGAGCGGGTTTACCGCCGACTTCAGCACCTTGTCCCAGCCGGAATGATCGAAGCCGGAAGCTAGCGCCGGCGCAACCGCCAGAACCCAAAGCAGCGCTCTCATAAGGTCCCATGATAGCGAATTGTCAGAAGATGAGCTCGAGCGCCAGTTGCGGCTTGCGAGGCTGGCTCCACCGGAAGTTAATGACGCCGAACGTCGCGGTTCCGTTCCGCGGTGCTGGCCGGCGTGAGGGGAATCCGCGCTGGAACGCGGCGATACCATTCATCCGCCACCGTCCCAGAACCAGGGCGGCCGCGTTGCCCTTGTCCACCGGCAGCTCCCACAAGCCGCTGAACACCAGGCGCTGGCCGCCAATCGTAACTCACCACCGGCCACCCCGGCCCGTGGATGGTCCGGATCCGCGATGCCTTATCCGCCGCTGTGCTTTGGCCCGCGGCGAGGTGTACGCCATTTCGCGTCCGAATGGAAGCGCCATGTCGCCGCGAGCAGCCGGCCCGAGGCGGCATCATGTGGATGCGGCCGATGGATCCGGGGATGTATAAGAAGTTCCGATACCCGCCGCGGAAATAACTAATATACAAAGTCATCGGCTATCAGTATCATGAGGATGTGAGGCAAGCGAACCGCTCAGCCTCCGGTCAAATTCAAGGAGATATGTCACATCATGAGACTGCTTACCAGCATGCTCGCGGGCCTTGCGATTACGGCGGCCTCCGCCATGGCCCTGGACAAGGAATTCGTGGACAAGATGACGGAATCGGCGCGCAATGTCGAGCGCGACGCCATGGGGTTGGGAACCGCGTTGAAATCGAAGAGTCTGGACGCCGCCGCGGTCAAGGTGAAAATCGGGGCGATGAGCGCCGATCTGCCGGAGTTGCAGGTGTTGGTCGACCAGTACGAGGCCGCTCATCCGACGTTCAGCGGCCGCGACGCCGCCGACTGGAAGCTGGTGAAGGAGAAGGTGCAACTACTCGAGATCTTCCACGCGCGGAAGAAACAGCTCGCCGAGAAGGATCTCTCGAAGAACCGCGGTCTGATCCGGGCTCACGCCGACGGCGTTGCCAAGCGCGCCCGCATGTTGCAACAGACGTTGACGCGGTTGGAAAGATCGCCGTTGTCGTGAAGCCGCCGGAGACAACTGGGATGATGGAACCGATCGAACCAGCCGCGATGCCCGGCCCGGCTGAAATCGCAGAACTTGCCTACACCTATTGGCTGGCGGATGGCTGTCCGGATGGCCGGGACCTCGAGCACTGGCTGCGAGCCGAGGCGCGTTTGGCGCGCCCGCCGCTCGAGGAAGGGAACCCGGAGTGAGGCGAACCGCCCTCTGGTTGTTGGCCGCGGTCTCGACCGCGGCCGGGCAGGAGCCGCCGGACTGGCGGGCTCGCCTGACCGCCGTAAGCAACGCCTATCAGGCCTAGGCGCAGAAGGCGTGCCGCGACGGCCACTCGGTGCTATACCGGCGAGCGACAGTGTTGTTCCGTGAGTTAGCGGTGGCGCGCGGCGACGGGACCATGCCTCGGATGCTGCAACGGCTGGCCTTGACCGACGTGCTGGTGGTGGACGATTGGGCGATGGCTCCGATGGTGGAGAACGAGCGGCGCGACTTCTGGGAGATCTGCGAGGATCACTACCAGCAGCGGTCGTTGGTGCTGACGTCGCAGTTACCGGTGGCCAAGTGGTACGAGCAGATCGGCGACCCGACGGTGGCCGAGGGCATCTTGGACCGTGCTATCCACGGGGCGCACCGGATCGAACTGCGCGGGGACTCGCTGCGGAAGACCATGTCCGCCAACCGGGGAAAGGCGGAGGGATGAGCGGAGCGCCGTGGAAATGACGGGCGGTGGAAAGCGAGGAAAACCAAACCCGTTTCCCTCCCTTTCCACCGCCCTTGGAAATCGCCCGGCGATTCCCACATTCCCACCGCGCCGGCGGTGTCTTGGTCCACTCCCGATCTACCGCCGCCGGCGCGTCGCCTTCGGCTCCGAAGCCGAGATTCTCCTTGACCATTCCGATCACCTGCGCGATCATCGGTGGGTCAGCGTCGCTTCGCTCCGGCCAGAGTGATCGCTCGCCTCAGGAATCAGTGATCGGGTTCCTCCAAGAATCGCTGATCGGATTCGCAAGAATACGCAAAAGGGATGGTGGGTCGCGAGGCCAAAGCCTACGCCAAGGCCCATGGAATCATCGAACCTGCTACTGAGAGAAACCGGTGCTGGCGGATCGACTACGCAGACGAAGTCGCTTTTCACATCGACATTCTGCCTTGCATCCCAGAAGATCCGGCAGTGGTTGAAGCTCTGGTGGCGGTGGGCGTCGGCCACCGATTAGCTCAGACCGCTATAGCTTTGACCTGCAAGGAGCACGCCGATTTCCAAGTGATCTCGAACAGGTGGCCAATGAGCAATCCCGCAGGATTCGCTCTGTGGTTTGAAAATCGATTCGGAACCGTCGCCGCGATGCGGCGGCAACTGCTGGTTGAGAGCGGAGTCCACAAGTCGATTGGCGTGGTGCCCACATATGCGCTGAAAACACCTCTTCAGGAATCCGTTCAGATCCTGAAACGTCATCGCGATTTCATGTTCATCAAGCGTCCAGATCTGAAGCCAATTTCCATGATCATCACGACGCTCGCGGCACGCGCATATCAGGGTGAATCAAATCTGGCGTAACTGTTCAGGCCCCTGATTTTGCTGGCTCTACAGCAGAATCTGTGGGTTTGAGTAGGTTGCCGGATGCAGAGGAGGCAATGCGTTGGAGGGCCGCTTCGTTTTGGAAGTTGAGAGGGCTGGGTGCGCCTCCCGCGGGTCGGCCCCGGGGTGCGGTGCAGGGTG
>SYLY01000204.1 GCA_005808475.1 Acidobacteriota bacterium | reverse complement strand
GCCCAACTGATCGCGCAGCCATTGCACCACCGCGCCGGCCACGAACACGCTGCCCTCCACGGCGAATCGCGGCGACCCATCCTCGGAAGCCGCGCGCGTGGCGAGCAGCCGGTTCCTCGACACCGGCCGCGCTCCACCCGTATGCATCAGCGCGAAGCACCCGGTGCCGTAGGTGTTCTTCGACAACCCGGGCCGGAAGCATGCCTGCCCGAACAGCGCCGCCTGTTGATCGCCCGCGATGCCCGCGATGGGAATCTCCGCGCCCAGATGCTCCGCCGCCGCGACTCCCGCCACGCCGCTCGACGGAACGATGCGCGGCATCATCGCGGCGGGGACATCGAAGAGCCCCAACAGAACCGGATCCCAGTCCCCGCTGGCGAGGTTCATCAACATGGTGCGCGACGCGTTCGTCGGATCGGTGGCGTGCACCGCGCCGTTGGTCAACTTCCAGATCAACCACGTGTCGATGGTCCCGAACAGCAGATCGCCGCCGCGCGCCTTGGCTCGCGCGTCCTCCACGTTGTCGAGAATCCACTGGATCTTGCTTGCCGAAAAATAGGCGTCGATCACGAGCCCGGTACGCGCGGTCACATCCGCGGCAACCGGCGCGGAGGCCAATTCGCGGCACCGGTCCGCCGTTCTGCGGCATTGCCAGACGATCGCCGGCGCAACCGGCTCGCCCGTCCAGCGGTCCCACACCACCGTCGTCTCGCGCTGATTCGCGATCCCCAACGCGGCTACCCGCCGCGCCGCCGTGGACGCCGCCTCGAGCGTCCTTCGCGCCGCGTCCAGTTGCGCGTTCCAGATCTCGACGGCATCCTGCTCCACCCAGCCCTGCCGCGGAAACCGGCTCGGGAAGGCGTTCGACTCCATGGCCAGGCGGACGCCCCTCTTGTCGTAAAGAGCGGCGCGCGCCGACGTGGTTCCTTCGTCCAGGGAAAGAATGTAAGGCACCTATGCATTCTCCATCGCCGCGAGGTCCCGGCGCTATAATGAATAGGTCGTATGTTCTTTCGCCGCGAAAAGCCAACCGTTCACACTTTCGACTCGCGACTGTCCGACGCCAGGTCGGCCGGCTTCGAAATCCAGAATACGGGCGAAGGGGCCCGCGCCGTACGCAACGGGGTGGGAGCGGCGCTGTCCGACGGCGGCGAGGGACTGGTCGGGATCGGCAAGACAGGCGTGGTGGTCGGGCAGGAGATCGGCCAGTTGACCGACCTCGGCTACCAGAAGATCTTTCTCACGCCCTCCGGCAAGCGCCTCCCGGCGCAGGCCGATCATCTGGTGCTGATCCACGCGTTCACCGAAGACCTCCGCGAGGCGCTCGGCATGACGAGCTACTACAACCAGGGCCTCGGCACCACCAACGATCTACACCTTTACGACCGGGTCAAGGACCGCGATCGCGGCGCGGCCAACCGGCCCTGGCAGCGGTAGGAAGACACCGCGGTGCGATTCGCGCTGCTGCAAGCCTTGGTCGCGTTCGGCGACTCCGTCACCGTGGGCGCGCGGCGCGACGGAAGCGTCACTCCGGAGCAAACCTTCGCGGCGCTGCTCGAGCGGAGCCTGAGTACCCGCGTGATCAACGCGGGCATCGGAGGCAATACCACCGGCCAGATGCTCGCGCGGATCGACAAGGACGTTCTGGCCCATAAGCCCTCGGCGGTCCTGATCATGGCCGGGTTGAACGACGCCGCCTTCGTCGATCCCGGTCCCGTCGCGCGGACGTGGCCCCGAGTGTCGTTGGAACGATATGAGGCCAACCTGCGAGAAATCGTGTCGCGGGTGAGACAGGCCGGCGCCACTCCGGTGATGCTCACTCCGAATCCGATGACCTCCCGCTATCCCTACGCGAATCTGGGAACCTACCGGGGAAGCGACATCAACCACGCTTTGTCGTCTTATGCAGCCGCCGCGGCCGGCGTGGCGAGGGAAACCGAAAGCTGCCTGGTGGATGTGTACGGAGCCTGGAGGTCCGGCCAGGATTATGAGGAACTTCTGCCGGACGGGGTCCACCCGAACGCCGGCGGTCACGCCAGGATCGCGCGGCAGATCGTGGAGTCCTGCGGGAACACGATCCGGCAGTCCTCCCGGCCCGGCCCGTCTCCGCGGTGAGACGGTTCTTGGGAGAGAGACTCCTCCCTGTCACGGCTCTGGGCCGGAATTCCCTTCAATCCTTACACATGCGGAGATCCTCCCGTTTGGCGCCATGCCTGCATAAGGAAGAGGCATGTGGGGCGAAAGCCCTACGACGGAAACTCTCCTCCTGAGTTTCCCGATCCGCTCCCAGTGGCGCCCGGAGATACCGGGTCTTGTCGCATCGGCCACTGGACACGAGCGGCTCTCGATGTCGTCGTCTCCGGACCGGCCTGCTCCGAAGGCCGGTCTGCTCGCATGTCCTCCGTCCGCCAGTTCCCGATCTCTTGTTGATGTTTACCGGACGGGGGGCACGTGTGAGACCAGTCCGCGGCCGATTTGGCCAAGGAATTGCAGCACGACAAGCGCCTGACGTCGAATTCGCGCGCCGGATCTTCCCTCCGGCAGTCCGCGCCCCCTTGACGCGGATGCGGGATCGGGTCAATGCACTCGCCGCGGGCGGATCCGGGAAGCTCCCTCTTCCGGGACCGTTCGCGGCTTTTCCGCGTGGCGGTCCGCTGGCTGGCTTTCCAAGTGGCTTCCGAAATATGTATCCTAGGGAGATTCCTAAAGACAAAATCTCCGTGCCCGTACCGAGGAGGCCTCCCATGAGTAATACCCAAGCCACAGCCACTGCTGGACCTGTCGTTGTGGTTGAACGACCCGCTCCCACCGCGGGCAATGTAGACAAAATCCGGGACATCATCTTCGGCGGCCAGATGAAAGAGTACGAGTCGCGATTTCTGCGGCTCGAGGAAATGGTCCGCGCCGAGATGAACGATGTCCGGGAGACGACCCGTCAACGCCTCGACTCCCTGGAGGCTGTCGTCCGGCGCGAACTGGACGAACTGGCCCTGCGCGACAAGGCCGAGCGAAGCGAGCGGCTCGAGGCGTTCGAACGCGTAGCCGCCGATTTGAAATCCCAAGGCGAATCGCTGCTGCGCAAGATCGGCGACTCCGATACACGGCACGCCGACGCCGAACGCGCCATCCGCAACGACGCAGCCACGCAAACCGCGCAACTCCGGGACGAAATCCAAAAGCGCACGCAGGACCTGGCAGCCTCGCTCGACCGGAGGTTCCGCGAACTGAACAGTTCCAAGACGGACCGCGCGGCTCTGGCTTCCATGCTGTCGGAGGTGGCATTACGGCTCCAGGGCGACTTCGAACTGCCGTCGGCCGGTTAGGCCCGTGCCCGCCTCCATCCCGTCCAGCGGCTCCGCTCCCGTCCCAGCCGGCGACGCGGAGAGGGATCAGGCGTGGGCGGAACTCCGGCGTCTGCTGGTCGGACCGGAGCGCGAGCAGATCGGTGAGTTGCGGTCGCGCATCGAGGACGATTCCGAACGCGCCGGCGCGGTGGCGCGAGTGCTGCCCAGCGCGGTTGACGCCAGCCTCGAGCGCGGCCCCGAACTCCGCCGCTCGATGCAACCGATGGTCCGCGATGTAATCGAACTCACGTTGAAGCACGATCCGGCGCTGGTGATCGACACCGTGCTACCGTTCTTCGGCACGCTGATCCGGCGCTATATAACGAACGCGCTGCAGGATTTCATGGACGCGGTGAATCAGGCGCAGGAGCGTTCGGTTTCGACGCGTTCGATCGCCTGGCGCGTGGAGGCTTGGCGCACGGGCAAGCCGTACGCCGAGATCGTGCTCGCCAAGAGCCTGTTGTACCGCATCGAACAGATCTTCCTGATCCACCGGCAAACCGGGCTCAAGCTGCAGCACCGGGTGGCGCGCGGCGTGGAGACCAAGGATGCCGACATGGTCTCCGGCATGCTCACCGCGATCGAGGACTTCATCCACGATTCGTTCAGCACCGCGATCGGCGAGAAGCAGTCCGACACGATCCAGGTAGGCGACCTTCGTGTCTGGGTGCAGCACGGCCGCCACGCGCTGCTGGCCGCCGTGGTCCGCGGCGCTCCCCCGCTCGAGCTCAAGGAACGGCTGGCGCAGGTGGTGGAGGACGTGGAGCGGAAGTTCGAGGATCGCCTGAATCCCTACGCCGGCGACCCGTCCGTATTCGCTCCCACGGCCCCGGAACTGGATTCGTGTCTGCTCGGACGAGGCGACGTGGAAACCGGCGGGAGCAGCCGGAACTGGAAAATCGCCGGCGGACTGGCAGCCTCGGCGCTGTTGGCCGCCGCCGTCCTGTGGTGGTGGGACGGAGCGCGATGGAACCGGCTGCTCGCCAGCCTGCGGAATGAGCCTGGCGTGGTCCTGACGGAGGCCCGCCGCGGCTGGTACTATCATGAAATCGAAAGCTTGCGCGATCCCTTGGCGAATCCCCTGGAGGGACTTCCCGAACGGGCCGGCTTTGGCGCGAATCGCGTGAGCGTCCGGACCGGTCCATTCCTGTCCCTGGATGCACGGTTCGTCGCGATGCGCGAACTGGAGCCCCGTAGACGCGCGTTGGAGGATTTGCGGATCGCCTTCGCGGTGGACTCGAGCGTCGTCGACCGCGCCGAAGCCGAGCGAGCCGCGGCCGCGATACGCTCTTTCGCTTCGTCCGCCGCGGCCACCGGCCAACGCGCCATCGTCGAAGTGCTCGGCTCGGCGGATTCCACCGGAACCGCCACCCGCAACACCGTGTTGGCCGCGATGAGAGCCCGGGAACTGGTGAAGGCGGTGTCCGGCTTCGAAACCGCGGGCGCGGTCCTGCGGGCCGGCTCCGGCGAGACAGGCGCGATTCGTGGCGTCCGCTTCCGCGCCAGCCTCGAACCTCGGGGCAACGAATGATCGTTCAGAAGAAAATCTGCCTGCTCGGCGCCTACGCGGTGGGCAAGACGAGTTTGATCCGCCGCTTTGTCGAGCGCATGTTCGACGAACGCTATTTCACCACCGTGGGCGTGCGAATCGACAAGAAGGAACTGTCGCTCGACGGACACGACGTTACGATGATGGTCTGGGATCTGGCCGGCGAGGACGATGTCACCCGCGTCGACCTGAGGCGATGCAAAGGAGCCTCCGGGCTCGTCTTCGTCGCCGACGGTTGCCGCGCGCACACGCTCGAAACAGCGGTGCGCCTGGCCGCCGAAGCGGAGGCGTTCGCCGGGTCGGTGCCTTGCGTGTTGGCCGTCAACAAGGTGGATCTGGCCGCCGAGTGGGAGGTGGAGGAGTCCAGGCTCGACGATCTGGCCGCGCGTGGCTGGAAGATCGTCAGAACCAGCGCCAAGACGGGACACAACGTCGACCCCATGTTCGAGACCCTCGCCCGGGAGATGCTGCCAGGAGCGGACTGATGGAAGCCGAGACGCTACAGGCACTGCTCCAGGCATTCGATGCATGCGCTTGGCGGCGCACGGAAAGCGGGTACGTTCCGCTCGGCGAACCCGCTCCCTGGCTGCCCCCGGAACCGGACGGCGCCGGAGCCGAATACCTGGCTTCGCTGTCGCCGGTGATGGAGCAGTTCCTCGGCGAGGCAGCCGAGTTCTGGGCCTGGGGAACCGACGGCCGCATCGAATCCGGAGCGTGGGAGTTGGGACGGGACCGGAGCCTGGCGCAGGCGTTCGCGATTCGCCGCGGCACGCTCGAGATCCTACTCGTGGAGCTGTTCGGAGAGCGGCATCGCGCCCGCATGGAGATGGTGCGCCACGCGCGGCACGCCAATCTGCTCGCCGAGTTGCTCGACCGGCGCGGCCGTCTGCTCGAACAGGCCGGACGCCGGAAGAGCGAATTCCTGTCCCAACTCAGCCACGAACTGCGAACCCCCCTCAACGCGATCATCGGATTTTCCACCCTTCTCGGCGAGGTCAAGACCGGCACGCTCAACGAGAGGCAGCGCCGCTTCCTCGGCAGCGTCCTGTCGTCGGCGCACCATCTGCTCGCCGTGATCAACGAGATCCTGGATCTGTCGCGCATCGAAGCCGGCGTTCGGGTGCTGAATCTCGATTCCTTCGGCGTCGCGCCGGCTCTGGACGAAGCGGTGGCATCGGTGCGAGTCGAGGCGGCCGATCGAGCCATCCGGATCGACTGCGGCGAGATCCCGCCCACTCTCGCCGTCTGTGCCGATCGGGTCCGGTTCAAGCAGATCGCGATCAACCTACTCAGCAACGCGGTCAAGTTCTCGCCCGACGGCGCGGCGGTGGCCGTGACGGCGGCAACGGAAGAGGAACGGAGCATTCGCGTGGAGATCCGCGATTCCGGGATCGGCATTCCGGCGGACGAGCAGTCTCGCGTGTTCGACGAGTTCTACCGCGCGACCAATCATCGAGGAAGGCCGGGCTCAGGGCTCGGGTTGGCGATCGCCCGCCGCCTGGTGGAGCAGCACGGCGGCCTCATCGGTTTCGAAAGCCAGGAGGGGCGCGGATCCGTTTTCTGGTTCCAACTCCCCCTACCCTCCGCCCCGTGAATCCAGTCTCTCTCGTCGCCATCGACGACAACCCGCAGTCCCTCGATCTGCTCGCCGCGGCGCTCGACGGCGAGGACGTGACCGTGGAGTGTCACGATACACCGGAAGCGGGCCTCGACGCCGTCCTCCGTTCGCGGCCGCGCATCGTGCTCCTGGACCTCATGATGCCTCGCATGAGCGGCATGGATGTGCTCGGCCGGATCGTCCGGTTCGATCCGTCGATCGAAGTGATCCTCATCACCGCGCATTACACCACCGAATCGGCCGTCGAGGCGATTCGCGGCGGCGCCGCCGACTACCTCGACAAGCCCGTCTCCATCGAGCGCCTCCGCGAGCGCGTTCGCGCAATCGTCGGCCAGATCCGCCGCCGGGAAGACACCCAGTCCACGGCCGGTGGAGCGGCGGGCGAACTGTTTCAATTCCACGGAATCGTCGGCCGCGGCCCAGCCATGCTGGACGTTTTCGCGCGCGTCCGCCGCATCGCGCCCCACTTTCGGACGGCGCTCGTCACCGGCCCCACAGGGTCTGGCAAGGAACTGGTTTGCCGGGCGCTGCACGATCTGAGTCCGGCTGCGTCCGGACCGTTCGTCGTGTGCAACTGCGCCGCCATCGCGGAAACCCTGATGGAAACCGAGCTGTTCGGACACGCCAAGGGCGCCTTCACCGGCGCGTCCCAGGATCGTCCCGGACTGTTCGAGTACGCCAACAACGGAACGCTGCTGCTCGACGAGATCGGCGAAATGGCGCTCGCGGCGCAGGCAAAGCTGCTGCGCGCGGTTCAGAATCAGGAAGTGCAGCGCGTGGGATCTCCGGCCGCGCGCAAGGTGAACGTGCGCGTGGTGGCCGCCACCCATCGCGATCTGCGCGCCATGGCCTCCGCCGGTACGTTTCGCGAGGACCTTTTCTTCCGCCTCGGACTCATCGAGGTTCGCCTGCCGCCCTTGCGGGACCGGGCGGACGACGTGCCGGTACTCTCGCGCTTCTTCCTGGATCGATACGCGGCGCTCTATGGAAAGCCCGCCGCTACCCTGTCGCGCCGCGCCGAAACGGCGCTGATGCGCCACCCTTGGCCCGGCAACGTGCGCGAACTGGAAGGCGTCCTGGCGTACGCCGCCATGATGGCCGACTCGAACGTGATCGAACCGGCCGACTTTCCCGAGACCTTCACCGCCTCATCGCCCCCGCCCGGCCAGGACCCGGTGCTGCGCATGTCGCTCGAGCAAATCCAGGCGTATCACGCGCGGCGCGTGCTCGCCGGCGCCGGCGGCGACAAGAAGCTCGCCATGGAGATCCTCGGTGTCAGCCGCGCGACCTTGTACCGGCTGCTGGGCGCGGACAAGCCGTCCGCGTCATAATCGGGGCATGAGCAACGGCGCCAAGGCGGGGATCGCCCTCGCGGTCGCCGCGGCGGGCGGGTGGGCCATCCTCCGCCCGCGCGACCGGTCCGAGCCCGCGGCAGCCGCGCCATTGCCGGTCGAAACACCCCGCCCGCGGCCGGTCTCCCACCGGCTCTTCGATCCGCCCGATCGCGCCACGTTCCGCTCCTGGTTCGTGTTTCTCGCCGAATCGATGGCGGTGCGCGAAACAGCGGAGCTGCCGAGGGATGTCGTCGACTGCGCGGCGCTCGCCCGCTTCGCCTACCGCGAAGCGCTTCGCAAACACGACGGCGTATGGGCGGCGGAGCTGGGGCTTTCGCGAGTGCCCCCGCTCGGCGCGGTGCGGCAGTACAACTACCCGTTCACGCCTACCAAGGCCGCGCTGTTCCGTATCGACGAAGCGGGAACCTACGCCGAATTCGCCGACGCCAAGACTCTCATGCGCCACAACGCGCGCCGCGTGAGCCGGTCTCTGCGCGGCGCCGAACCCGGGGATCTGCTGTTCTACCGCCAGCGGGAAGGCGAATCGCCGTTCCATCTGATGATCTACCTGGGACCGGGCACGCTCGACGGCGAGCCCGGACCGTTCGTGGTGTATCACACCGGTCCGTTGGACGGCGGTCCGGGCGAGATCCGGCGGCCCTCCACCGCGGAGTTGCTTCGCCACCCGGAACCGCGCTGGCGCCCGATCGAGGGCAATCCCGCGTTCGCCGGCGTCTACCGGTGGAACATCCTACTTCCGGATTAACGCGGCCTTGGTCATCTCCCAGGCTCTGTCCGTATCCGCCTCCAACAAGACCTCGACGGCATGCGGGCCCTGGACCACCGCGCCATATCGCGGCCCGAGCTCCGTCACCACGTCCAGCCGGCGCGTTTCCACCTTGACCGCGATGGACGGATCGAGCGCGTAGGCCGCCGCCAGTTCGTCCCAGAGATACGTGCGCGCGTCCGGCTTGGTCAGAAATCCGGGATAGCCGTTGCCGAAGCTCTCCCGGTAGAGCCGGGCCACCGGCGTGTCCACGGCGGCCACTTCGTCGAACCGGCGCTTGTCGACCACCGCCTTGTTGCAGACATCCAGCGGCGCCAGGATCTTCCGCACCGGCGACGCGAACACCATCTGGGCGGCCTCCGGATCGAACCAGAAGTTGAACTCGGCGGCCTTGGTCACGTTGCCGGGAACGTCCACCGCGCCGCCCATGATCACCAGCTTCTCGATCCGCGCCGCGATCGCCGGCTTCTTCTCGAGCATCCGCGCGATGTTGGTCAGCGGCCCAATCGCCAGGATGGACGCGGAACGCCGCTCCAGTTCGCCGATAAGCCAGTCGACCGCGGTCTCCCTGCCGGGTTGTGGCTCGGGCTCGCCGAAAGCGCCGGCGAATTCGAGTTCGCCCTGCCGCTTCGCCATTTCCGGGGTGTGGACCAGCGGCCTCTGCGAACCCAGATGCACCGGAGGATGGCGGCCCACGGCTCGCAGCGTTTCGCGAACGTAACGCGATCCGTCGCGCGCCCAGACATTGCCGGAGACCACCGTGATCCCCTTCACCGACATGCGGGCCGAATTGCGGAGACAGGTGACGATTGCCGCCGAGTCGTCGCTGAACTTGCCCGGATCGGCATCGATGAACCAGGCGGCGGCAGCCATCGCGCCGGCCTGAAGGATCACGACACCCTCGTCGTCCGCCCCGTGCCCGCCGCCGTGTATGCCGAGAAGACGGTCCGCAGCGCCCGCAGGCTCTCCTGGCCGGTCAGAATGGGCTTCTCCTTGCCCAGCGCCGCGCGGACCACATGTCGCACCCACTCCGTGTAGCCGCCCGGCGTGGCCGGTCCGGAATAGTGTTTCTCCTCGGGTTTGGCGTCCTTGGAGCTGTACCAGACCAGCGGATCCTTGGTTGCGTGGCGGATCTCGAGCCATCCGTGCGATCCCCAGACCTTGATGAAGAGCTGCTTGCCCCGATCGAGGTAGTAGCCGGACGTCAACGTGCCGAACGTGCCGTTGTCGAACCGGAGCGCCACCGCCGCCGAGTCCTCGGTGTCGATCGGCTGCCCGCCGACGTTTCCGGAGAACCCGGCCGTTTCGACGATGGACGACCCGGTAATGTACATGGCCAGATCCAGCCAGTGAATGCCCAGCCAGATGAGGTGGCCGCCGCCCGCGCGCGCCTTCTTGGCGATCCACGTTTCGTGATACTGGGGGCGCGTCAGCCGTGTCTGGTCGGCGATGATGTGCATCTCCATGCCGTACATCTTGCCGAGCGCGCCCGAGTGCACGATGCGCCGCGCCTCCATCATCACCGGATCGATGCGGTTGGCGAAGGCGAGCATCAGGTTCAGGTTCAAGGCGCGCGCCTTGGCTTCGAGAGGTTCGAAATCGGCCGCGCGGACGCAGGCCGGCTTTTCCGCCATCACGTGACATCCGGCGTCGAGAGCGGCGGAGATCGCGGGCGGAGCCTCGGCGGCCTCCATCGTGACGAGGGCGATGGCTGGCTGGTGGGCGGCGAACAGGTCGCGGGGGGTCTTGTAGACGCCGGCCAGCTTGGCTCCGATGCCCTTGCGCACGGCGGCTTCGGTGGAGCCGGAGGGATCGGCCAGCCAGACGGTGGAGACGTCGTCCGTCTTGGCTAGGCCTTCGATGTAGGCGGAGAGGTGGGGGCCGTCGGCGTGGGTGACGAGGGCGGCGCCGGAACGAGGGGAGGAGGCGGCGAAAGCGGGAGCGAGGGCAGCGAGGTGGGAGAAGGATCGGCGGTCCATGGAGATCAGGATAGCGGAAAGGGATGGCGGGGGCTAATCAAAAATTTGACGAAGATTACTTGACAATATAACACTCATATATTATTCTTAAGATGCCATGATATGCCAAGTGCAGGAGAATCGACCCATGATCACCAAATATCGCCCCTTCAACGACTTCGAAAACCTCGTCAAGAACCTCCAACTGTTCGACGAACCGTTTGGACGCTTCTTTACCGAAGGCGGCGCGGCCAAGCCCTGGACCCCGGCCGTGGACATCCACGAGACCGAAAACGAACTCGTCCTGAGGGCCGACGTGCCCGACGTCAAGCCCGAGGACATCGACGTCCACTTCGAGAACGGCACGCTCACCCTGAAGGGCAAGCGCGAATTCGAAAAGAAAGAGGAGAGCAAGGGCTATCACCGCATCGAGCGCAACTACGGTTCCTTCGTCCGCGCGTTCACGATGCCGGACAGCGTAGACCCGGAGAAGCTGGGAGCCGATTACAAGAACGGCGTGCTGACGGTGACGGTCGGCAAGAAGGAAGTCGCCAAGCCGCGCGCGGTCAAGGTGAACGTCGCGACCACGTAATTCGAACCCGGATCGCACCGTAGCGCATCCGATAACAAGGGGCCGGAGGCAAGCGGGAGCTAGCTTCCGGCCCCTTCCGTGCGTAACAATAGAAGGAGCCAGCGCCCCCATGAACGCCATCAAGACCGCCTTCCTGCTCGGACTACTCAGCAGCGTGCTGCTGTTGGGCGGCCAAGCCGTCGCCGGCAAGCAAGGACTCGTGATCGCCCTGGGACTCGCCTTGGTGATGAACGGCGTCAGCTTTTTTTATTCCGAAAAGATCGCCCTATCGATGTACCAGGCGCAGCCGGTTTCGCCCGCCGCCAACCCGCACATCTGGGCGCGGATCGGCCCGATGACCCAGAATCTCTGCCGCAAAATGGGGATTCCCATGCCCAAGCTGTGGGTCACGCCGGAGCATTCGCCGAACGCGTTCGCCACCGGACGCAGTCCGTCGCACGCCTCGGTCGCGGTGACCGTAGGCATTCTCGAGTTGATGGACGACCGCGAGGTCGAAGGCGTCATAGCGCATGAGCTCGGCCACATCGTGAACCGTGACATCCTCATCAGTTCGATCGCGGCGATGGTCGGGTCGGCGATCTCGAGCGTGGCGCAGTTCGGCTACTTTTTCGGCGGCTCGCGCGGCGACGACGAAGAAGGCGGCCGTAATCCGGTGGTGGGTTTGCTGATGATGATCATCGCTCCCCTTGCCGCCGGGATCATTCAGATGGCGATTTCCCGCACGCGCGAGTTCGGCGCGGACGCGGCAGCAGCGAAGTACACTGGTTCCCCGTTCGGGCTGATTTCAGCTCTCGGGAAACTCGAAGGTTGGAAGGAGCGTATTCCCATGGAGGCCAGTCCGGCCACGGCGCACATGTTCATCATTGCGCCGTTACTCGGTGGAGGTTTGTCGAGCCTGTTCTCGACGCACCCCAAGACGGAAGACCGCATTGCCGCGCTTCGGCGGCTCGCGTGAAGCGGCCCGGAGGATTCGGCTCCAAACCGCCAGGACGATTCGGCCAAGGGAGACCGGGCGGCCGTCCGCAGTCTGGCCCGGCCAGATTCGGGGGCGGCGGCCCCGGAAAGTTCAACAAAGGCCCGGGAGGCTTCAACAAGGGCCCAGGCGGTTACAACAAGGGTCCGGCGCGGTTCGGATCCGATGGTCCCAGACGGGACGATCGCTACGGTGGACCGCCCCGCGACGACCGCTACGGCGGACCGCCCCGTGACGACCGGCCTCCGCGACGCGACTTCGACGGCCCGCCGCGACGCGATTTTCCGCCTCGCGAACAACGGTTCGACCGGCCACCCCGGCCGTGGCAGGGACGCGACGACCGCCCGCCGCGCGATGACCGGCCACCTCGCGACGACCGGCCGCGCGACGATCGTCCTCCACGCCGCGATTTCAGTGGTCCGCCCCGCCGCGATTTCAGTGGTCCGCCTAGGCGCGATTTCGGTGGTCCGCCTAGGCGCGACTTCGGCGGCCCTCCTCCCCGGCGCGACTTCGGCGGTCCTCCGCGCCGCGATTTCGAGCCCCGCGAACAACGCTTCGACCGCCCGCGGGACGACCGGCCTCGCGAGGATCGCCCCCGCGATGACCGTCCGCCCCGGCGCGACTATGACGCCCCTCCGCGCCGCGACTTCCAACCTCGCGAGCAGCGCTACGACCCATCGGCCCGGCCGCCGGCTCCGCCCGAAGGCCGCGGCGACCCGCGCGACCGTCCTCCCCGCGAGGACCGCCCGGATCGCGGCAAGCCCGAACGCGGCGGAGACGCGCCCTTCTTCGGCATGTTCGACCGCCGCGGAGGCAAGTCCTCGGGTCCTCCTCGCCCGCCGAAAGCGGACCGGTACAAGGACAGTAGCAACCAGCCGCTGAAAGCTCCGGTCAAACCGCCGCTTCCACCCGTCGAAGCGACGGAACCGGTGGAACCGCCGGAACCGGGGGAATTGGCCGCGCTGGAGCCCGCCGCCGAGGCTCCGCCGGCGCCCGCGGGACGCGCCAAAATCTCCGTCAACCGCAAGGCCGTCGAGCGGATCGCTTCCGGCCATCCGTGGATCTTTCAGACCGATGTCGCCGACACCGGCGGCGCGATCGGGGGCGATCCGGTCACGGTGACCGGTCCGTCGGGGCTGATCCTGGGAACCGCGCATTTCAGTTCGAGTTCGCAGATCAGCCTGCGGATGCTCGACACCCGCCCCGTGGAAGCGGACGACGCATTCTACGAGACGCGGATCGCCGCCGCGCGCGACTGGCGGCAGCCGATGGTACAGGGCACGGACGCCTACCGCCTGGTTCATGGCGAGGGCGACTTCCTACCCGGCTTGGTCATCGACCGGTACGCCGACTGCCTCTCGGTTCAGTTCATGAGCCAGGGGATGGAGAAGGCGAAGCCGCTCATCGTGGGCGCGCTCGAGCGGCTGTTCTCGCCGCGCGTGGTGGTGGCCCGCAACGACGCGGCCTCCCGCCAACACGAGGATCTGCCCGCCGAGAAGTCCGTCGTGGTGGGTGAGTGGACCGGCCCGGTGGACGTTCGCATGAACGGGCTCACCTGGCGCGCCGATCTGATGCAAGGGCAGAAGACGGGCGTATTTCTCGATCAACGGGAGAACCACGCCGCGGCGGCCTCCTACGCCAAGGGCCGCGCGCTCGACTGCTTCACCTGCACCGGCGGATTCGCGCTGACGATGGCTTCCCGCTGCGAAAGCGTGGAGGCGATCGACAGTTCCGCGTCCGCGCTCGAGACAGCGGCCGCCAATGCCGCGGCCAACGCGATCGCCAACGTCTCGTTCCGCGAGGCGGACGTGTTCGAGATCCTGACCGCCTATGCATCGGGCAAGCGCACGTTCGACATGGTGGTGCTCGATCCGCCGGCGTTCGCCAAGAACCGGCAGTCGGTGGAGGCGGCGTTGCGCGCCTATCGCGAGATCAACCAGCGCGCGCTGCGGATGCTCGGGCCGGGCGGCGTGCTGGTGACCTGTTCGTGCTCCCACCACGTCTCCGAGGCCGACCTGCTCGGCGTGGTGGCGCAGGCGGCGCTCGACGCCGGCCGCACGGTGCGCGTGCTCGAGCGGCGCTTCCAGTCGCGCGATCATCCGGTGCTGCTGAGCGTGCCGGAGACGCTTTATCTGAAGTGTCTGATCCTGCAGGTCTGCTGATGTAAACCGGGAGGCGCGAGTCTGATCTAATGACCTCATGACTCGCGCCCTCCCGATATTCCTGCTCTCCCTCTCCCCGCTCCTCGCCCAGGGCGTCGAATACCCGGCGGTCAAGTACCGCAGCAATTATCTGGCGAGCTACTACCTCTCGCACGCCCCCACCACCACGCCCTGGGCGCCGGCGTGGTCGCCCGACGGCAAGTGGATCGCCGTGTCGATGCATGGATCGATCTGGAAGATCGATCCGGCCACCGGAGAGGCTTGGGAACTCACTCACGACCGCCGGCTCCACTCCGCTCCCGCGTGGTCGCCCGACGGCAAGTGGATCGTGTTCACCGCCGACGACGAGTGGCGCTCGATTCAGCTCGCCGCCGTCAACCCAGCCACCGGCGAGGTTCGCGCGCTGACCAGCGACGATCAGGTCTATGCCGATCCGGCGTTCTCCCCCGACGGATCGCGCCTCGCCTATGTCACCACCAAGGGTACGGGCAACCTGCATGTGGCGGTTCGCGCGTTCCGCGACGGCGACTGGTCCGGCCAGCCCGTGGCGCTCACCCGCGACAGCGATTTCGGCCGCGGACGGCAGTACTTCAGCCAGTGGGACCTCCACATCGAGCCGGCCTGGCTGCGCGGCGGCAGCGAACTGCTGCTGGTCTCCAATCGCGGCGTCGCGCTCGGATCGGGCAACCTGTGGCGCGTCCCCGTCACGCCCGATGCCATGACGCGCGCCCGTCCCATCCTCACCGAGCAGTCGCTCTATCGCACGCGGCCCGATGTCGCGCCCGATGGCAAGCGACTCGTCTACGCGTCCACCGCCGGCGCGGCCGACCAGTTCAACCATCTGTACGTTCTGCCCGTGAACGGCGGACAACCGTACAAACTCACGTTCGGGGACTTCGACGATTTTCATCCGCGCTGGTCGCCCGACGCCGAGTCGATCGCCTACATCTCGAACGAAGGCGGTCTGCCCGAGCTCTACGTTCTGGAGACGAACGGCGGCGGCAAGCGCAAGGTGACGCCGGCCAACAAGCACTGGAAGCAGCCGATGTCGCGCCTGCGCGTGAATCTGGTGGACGAGAGTGGACGGCCCACCGCGGCGCGCATTTCCGGCCACGCATCGGACGGCAAGCTCTGGGCGCCGGCCAACGCTTACGTGTTCAACGCGCGTCTGGCATCGGGACTGAAGCGCATCTACTACGCGGAAGGCTCCTACGAAGTGGAAGTCCCCGCCGGGAAGCTCGTGCTCGAAGTCACCAAGGGATTCGAGTACCGGCCTGTTCGTGAGGAATTGGAGATGGCGCCGGGGCAGCGGCGCGAAATCCGCGTGACGATGCGGCCGAATTCGGACATGACCGCGCGAGGCTGGTTCAACGGATCGACGCACGTGCACATGAACTACGGCGGCAACATCCGAAACACGCCGGAAAACCTGATGCTCATGGCGCGCGCGCAGGGGATGCACATCGTGAGCGCCCTCGCCGCGAACAAGGACAACCGCATTCTCGACTGGCAGTATTTCCGCAAGGGAGGCGGCGCGCATCCGGTCTCCGATCCCGCGGCGCGATCTCTGCTGCTATTCGGCGAAGAGAACCGGCCGCCGTTCTGGGGCCACACGTTCTACATCGGCCTGCGCGATCACCTGATCTCGCCGTTCTTCACCGGATACGAAGGCACGGCGCTCGACAGCCTCTATCCCGGCAACACGGATCTGTTCCGCAAGGCGCGCGCGCAGGGAGCGGCCACCGGCTACGTGCATGCGTTCGGCGGCGAGGGCGATCCGCTCGCGGGCGGACTCGGCGGGGCGAAAGGCTTTCCGGTGGACGTGGCGCTGGGAACCGTGGACGCGCTGGAATGGTCGGCCGCGTCGCGCGGATCGCTGATTCCGCTGTTTCACGCCTGGAACAACGACTTTCGCGTGACGCCGGTGGGCGGCGAAGACGCGCTCGCCAACATGCAGGATCACCGCCCGGTGGGCATCATCCGCACCTATGCGTGGCTCGGCGCGGACTTCTCGGCGAACGGATGGGTGGAGGCGATCAAGAAGGGCCATACCTATCTGAGCAGCGGCCCGGTGTGCGATTTCCGCGTAGCGGGCAGGATTCCGGGTGACGAGTTGCGGCTGGACGCGCCGGGCGAGGTGGAGATCGCCGGCGAAGCGCGGGCGTTGGCGCCGGTCCGCAAGGTGGTCATCTATCGCGATGGCAAGCCGTGGAAGCAGGTGGGCGCGCGGTTCTCCGAGAAGGTAGCGGTGGATCGCAGCACGTGGTTCTCGCTGATCGTGGAAGCGGACGAGATTCCGCAAACGTCGCCCGCGGTCTATTCGCAGGCGGCCACCAACTGCGTGCGCGTGTACGTGGGAGGCAAGCCGATCCGCAACGCGGAGTCGGCGCGATACTTCCTGAAGTGGATCGAGAAGCTGCGCGGGATGTCGAGCGATCCGTCTCTTTGGCGCACGGACCGGGAGCGCGCCCATGTCCATGCGCAGTTCGACGAAGCGGTTCGCGTCTACGAGCGTAGAATGGCTGAATGAACCGGCGCGCGTTTCTCTCCACATCGGCAGCGGCGTTGGCCGCGAGCAAGTCCGCCGGCTATCCGGCCGAGTATCCGCTGTTTCGAGCCGCCGGCGGGCCTCGCGAACTGGGCCGTCAGCACGGCGAGCAAGCGTCGGCGAAGATCCAGGCGCACATCGACTACATGCTGGCGGGCGGCAAGATGCCTCGCGCCACGCTGCATCGCAAGGCGCTGGCGTTCGAACCGCTCTTCGCGCGGCACTGTCCGCATCTACTGGAGGAGATCCGCGGACTGGCCGAAGGCGCGCGCGTCCCGTTCGCCGAAGCGATGGCGGTGAACATTCGCGGCGAGATTGGAAACGCCCCGGCGGAAGGCTGCACGGCGTACGCGGTGCGGCAAGGCGAAATCCTCATCGGCCAGAACAGCGACATGACGCCGGACATTCCGCCGCTCGCCTACATGCTGCACCTGAAACCGGCAGGCAAGCCCGAAGTGCTGATCTGGACCTTCGGCGGCATGCTGGGATATCACGGTATCAATAGCGAGGGCATCGGCCATTTCGCGAACGCGCTCGGCGGCGGTCCCGCGGGCCGGTTCGCCATGCCGCACTATCCGGTGAAGCGGATGATGCTCGAGTGCCGCTCGCGCGAAGAGGTGCTCGGCGTACTGCGGCGTGTTCCCGTCGCGTCGAACGGCAACTATGTAGCCTGCGATTCCAAGGGCATCTTCGATGTGGAAGCAACCACCACAGGACCCGAGGTGATCGAGGATGGCGGCCGCGGCTACATCGCCCACACCAATCATTTCGTCTGTTCCCGCTACGCGAAAAAAGAGAATTTCGACAAGAGCTGGAAGGATTCGTTCCCGCGGCTGGATCGCATGAACGCGCTGCTGGAATCCAAGCGCGGCGCGGTGCGCGTCGACGATCTGAAGCGATTCCTGTCCGACCATTCGGGCCGGCCTACCGGGATCTGCCGCCACGATGGCGCCAGTTGCACGGTGGCGTCGCTGATCGCCGAACCGGGCCGGCGGCGCATGCACGCGGCGGTGGGCAATCCGTGCGAGAGCCGCTTCGTCGCGTATTCGATGTAGGGAGGAGCCCCATGAAAATGGCACGCCGTCAATTCGTCGCCGCCAGCGCGGCGGCCGCGTCCACCCCAACTCTCGCCACCGCCCGCGCCGGCTTTCCGTGGGCGGCGAACGAGACCTATCTCAACACCGCCACCGAACATCCACTCAGCAAGCGGACCGCGGCCGCGATGAAGGAGTATCTCGACGCGCTGGTGAATGGCCCCGACGCCGAACGGGAGAAATTCGAGAACGGCCGGCTCATGACGAAGGTGAAGGAGATGTTCGCCGCGCTGATCAACGCCAAACCCGCCGAGATCGGATTCACGCCGAGCACACAGACCGGCGAGAACATCGTGCTCGAGGGCCTCGGCGTGATGACGGGCGGCAACGTCGTCACCAACGACCTGCATTACGGCGGCAGCCTGTTGAACTACCGCGAGCGCCGCAAGCAAGGCCTGGACACCAGGATCGTGGAGCACAAGGACCACGTCATGGACTTCCGCGATCTCGAGCGCGCCGTGGATCGCAAAACCAAGCTCGTCGCGATCGCGCTGGTATCCAACGTGAACGGGTACGTGCACGAGGTTCGCAAGATCGCCGATCTCGCCCACGCGCACGGCGCCTATGTTTACGCCGACGCAATCCAGGCCGCCGGCGCGGTACCCGTGGACGTGAAGGCGATGGGGATCGACTTCCTGGCGTGCTCGGCTTACAAATGGCTCATGGGCGGCCGGTTCGGCTACCTCTACGTGCGCGAGGATCTGCAGGAGCGCGTCTTGAAGGCGAAGCTGTTCGGTGGACGCACCACTCCGAAAGGCGCGTCGCGCTACGAAATCAGCACCGTGAGCCACCTCGGCTGCGTTTGCCAGTCAGAGGCTCTCGCCTACATCCATGCGTTGGGCGTGGACCGCATTCGCGCCCACACGCGTCCGCTCGTCGAACGGCTGGCGAAGGAACTGCCGGCTCTCGGTTATCCGTGCATCACGCCCAAAGGCAACGACAGCCCGATCGTCAGCTTCGCGCTGAAGGATCCGGCGGTGGCGAAGGCGAAGCTGAAGAAGGCCAAGGTCGTGGTAACGCTCGGCGGCTACATGCGCGTGTCGCCGTCGGTGTTCAACGACATGGCCGATGTAGACCGCCTGATCGCCGCCCTTGCCTGACGACGGCGGCTCAGATATTGCCGCGCGCCATGCGCCGGACGAAATCGATGTCTCCGTCCAGAAAATCGTAAAACGGAAACCGCGCCGGATCTTCCCAGCGAATCTGGTGGAACGCCAGGTTCGCGGGCTCGCCGCGGAATTCGCGAACGCGGAAGAAGATCAGATCGATGATGGGCTTGCCGGGATACTGGAACGCATAGCGGGTAATCTCTTCCTCCACCTGCGCGTCGATTCCCAACTCTTCCTCGAGCTCCCGGCGCAGAGCCTGCCGCGGAGTTTCGAGCGGCTCCATCTTGCCGCCGGGAAACTCCCACTTGAACTCGTTCCACTCGCCTTTGGGCCGTTGCCCGATCAGGACCTTTCCGTCACGATGAATCACCGCCGCGACAACAGTCATTGTCGGGCGGTCGAGAATTGGAATGGCTTGTGCCGCCGCGGCCGCCATGTCTCCCCCCTCTCATACTCAGGCGATTTCCAGCGCTCGGAACCGTTCTGTCTCCTCGGTGGATAGCTCCAGGCTCCGTTTGGAACGATCCCGCCACCATGCATAGGGTATCGCAAAAAGCTGCACTCGCGGAAAGGCCTTGGAACTCTCGTGAATGAAGCAACTGTGTGTGCACCAACAGTTTGCGTGGGAAATGTTGCGAACCTCGGTCCGCATCGCCGTCGACGCCAGCGCCGCGCGCACGTCGTAGTCGTGATCGCGCAACGATCCCACCGGCTCGCGCAGTTCGCAGGAGCGGAACTTCCCGTCGTGATCCACCACGATGGTGGTGTCGCCGGCGGTGCAGCGCATCGGCCACTTCTCGGGAGCTTCCAGACAACGCTCGTGAATATCGAAGTACAACCGTAGATTGCCGAGGTAGTATGCCATGGCGATCGCCCGCGCCGGCCGCGGCAAGTAGTCGAACAGCTTGCGCGCATAGTGCCTGTGCAGCGGCATCAGACGCGCGTGGAGCTCGGCGAGCCGCTCGCGCGTCAGAGTTTTCAGCGCGGGATCGGGCCCTTGGCCGCGCATCGGTTCGAAGTAGTGGCCGCTCAGATTCGCGTTCTCCGCCAGTCGCAACCCGAGTTCCACCACCTCCTGGTGATTCTCGCGTGTGATCACCGTGGCGACGTTGCGGCGCAGACGCTTCACGCCGCGATACCGCTCGGCGGCCAGACGCATCGTTTCGATGGTGCGTACGAAGTTGTTGGGCACGCCGCGAATCGCGTCGTGGGTGTTGGCCAAACCGTCGAGCGAAAAGTTGAGATCGATGGACACCGTCTCCGGCGTGCCGGCCAGCATCTCGTCCACGGCCGCGAAGATCTTGTCCGGCAGCAGTCCGTTGGTCGGGAGATTCACGTTGCGAACGCCGTTGTTTTCGGCGAACATCGGCACGATGCGCCCCAGCTCCGGCCGCAGGAAAGGCTCGCCGCCGGAGAGCCACAGCTTGGCGAACGGCGGCGCGGTCTCCGAGATACGGCGTATCTGATCGAAGCTCATGTCGTCGCGCGAGTTCAACTTGTCGAAGTAGAAACAGGTGCGGCAAAGAGAATTGCAGCGCGACGTGACGAAGAGGAACATCGCGTTGAAACGCGGTCCGGCGAAGCGTCCTCGCAGAATGCGGAAGTAGTCCTCGTTCACCGGCATTGTCTTACCATTGTTACAGATGCACAGCGAGCGGCTTCTCGACCATTTCCAGAACCCGCGGAACGCCGGCGAGTTGGCCCCTCCCGCGCACGTGGTGGAAGTGAGCAACCCGGCGTGCGGCGATATCCTGCGGTTGTCGGCGCGGTTCGACCAAGCGCGGGTGGTGGAAGCGCGGTTCAAGACGCGCGGCTGCACGGCCTCCATCGCGGCGGGCAGCGCGCTCAGCGAGTGGATGCTCGGCAAGACGCGCGCCGAACTGGCCGCCATCCGAGCCGCCGATATCGAGGCCGAACTCGACGGGCTGATTCCCGAATCGCGGCACGCCGCCGTCCTGTGCGTCGACGGAGTGCGCGCGCTATTGAAGGCGGCTCAATGAGAACGCTCTCCCGCGATCAATTGCTGCTGGCGTTTCGCGCCATCTACCTCGCGCGCCGGCTGGACGACCGCGAGATCGTGCTGAAGCGGCAGAACCGGGTGTTCTTCCAGATCGCGGGCGCGGGCCATGAGGCAATCCAAGCAGCGGCGGGATTGGCGCTCGAGGCGGGGCGGGACTGGATTTACCCCTACTATCGGGACCGGGCGCTATGCCTGATGCTCGGCGTGACGCCCGAGCAGATGCTGTTCCAGGCGGTGGGTGCGGCGGCCGATCGCGCGTCGGGAGGCCGCCAGATGCCATCGCATTGGGGCGATCCGGCGTTGCGCATCGTGTCGTCGTCCTCTCCCACCGGAACGCAGTTCCTCCAGGCGTGCGGATGCGCCGAGGCTTCACGCCGGTTGGCGCCGGAAGCACGCGAGATCACCTTGGTGGCGTCGGGCGATGGAGCCACCAGCGAAGGCGAATTCTGGGAAGCGCTCAACATCGCCTGCATCGAACGGCTGCCGGTGCTCTTCCTCATCGAGGACAACGGATACGCGATCTCGGTGCCGGTGGAAGCGCAGACGGCCGGCGGCAACATCGCCGGGCTCGTGTCGGGATTCCCCGGATTGCTGCGGCTGGAAGTGGACGGCTGTGACGTGGAAGCGTCCTACGCCGCCATGCACCAAGCGGTCGAATACTGCCGGCAAGGCGCCGGACCAGCCCTGGTGCGCGCCAGCGTGATCCGGCCGTACTCACACTCGCTGTCGGACGACGAAAAGCTGTACAAGCCGGAATCGGAACGGAAGGCGGAGGAACTGCGCGATCCGTTCCGCCATCTTCCGGAGTGGCTGATTCGCGAGGGCGTGGCCGACCGGAACGCGCTGCAACTGCTCACGCACGACCTGGATCGGGAGATCGACGCGGCGGTCCAGTCCGCGTTGAAGGCCGAGCCTCCGGCCGCGTCCTCGGCGTTGCTGCACCTCTATTCCGATACCGACGCCCCGGACAATCCCCGGTTCGAAACCCAGCCCGAGCTTCGCGGCGAGCCGCGCACGATGGTCGACGAGATCAACCTCACGCTCGAGGAAGAGATGGAGCGCGACGGCCGCGTGCTGGTGTTCGGCGAGGATGTCGCCGACTGCACCCGCGAACGCTACCTGGACCAGGTGAAGGGCAAGGGCGGCGTCTTCAAGGCGACGCAGGGCTTACAGCGCCGGTTCGGCGCCGGCCGCTGCTTCAACACACCGCTGGCGGAGGCGTCCATCGCCGGACGCGCCATCGGCATGGCTACCCGCGGGTTGAAGCCCGTCGCCGAGATCCAGTTCTTCGACTACATCTGGCCCGCGATGATGCAGATTCGCGGCGAGATGGCGACGTTGCGGTGGCGCAGCAACGGCGGCTTCTCCTGCCCCATGGTGCTGCGCGTGCCGATCGGCGGATACCTGACCGGCGGCGCCGTCTACCACAGCCAGTGCGGCGAGGTGCTGTTCACCCACCTGCCCGGGCTTCGCGTGGCGATGCCCTCCAACGCGCTGGATGCCTGCGGGTTGCTGCGCACGGCGATCCGGTGCGGCGATCCAGTGCTATTCCTCGAGCACAAGAAGCTGTATCGCGAGGCGTACAACCGCTCGCCACACCCCGGCCCCGGCTACACGATCCCTTTCGGCAAGGCGAAGATCGTCAAGCCGGGCAGCCACCTGACGATCGTCACCTACGGGGCGACGGTGCAGAAGTCGCTGCAGGCCGCCGCGCTGCTCGAAAGGAAGAACCCCGATTGGAGCGTGGAGGTGATCGATCTACGCACTTTGGCGCCGTACGATTGGGAGGCGGTGGCCGAATCGGCGCGGCGGACGTCGCGGCTGATGATCGTGCACGAGGACGCGCTGACGTTCGGGTTCGGAGCCGAGATCGCCGCGCGGGCGGCGTCGGAGCTGTTCGGAGACCTCGACGCGCCCGTGGAGCGGGTGGCGGCGCTCGACACCTGGGTGGGGTACAACCCGGACCTCGAAGATGCGATCCTCCCCCAAACGAAGGATATCGCGGATAGGGCCGAGCGATTGCTGCGTTATTAATGGTGCGGGGCGCCGCGGCCGATGAGTAGACTGGGCAGGGCAGAACTCGGCCGGACTAGAACCTCGCGCCGCGAAGTTCCATCCCGAGTCCCAAACCGCTTCGCCGATTCGATGCTAGGATTGTCTTTGTAAGGCAAAGGGGGCTCACTCGGCCCAGGGCAGGCACGTTCAACATGTACAATGCGTTCTTCGGCTTCGCGGACAGTCCGTTCAATCTGAGCCCGGATCCCACGTTCTTTTATAAAAGCCAACAACACGAAGAGGCCCTCGCCAACCTGATTTACGGCGTGCAAAGCCGCAAGGGATTCATCGTTCTGACGGGCGAAGTCGGCACGGGCAAGACGACGATGCTCGAATGCCTTCGCGACTACCTGTACGCGCACCGGATCGAGTTCGCGTTCCTTTTCAACTCGCGGATCAAGCCGGAAGAGATGTACGAGATGATCGCCTACGATCTGGACCTGCGGTGCGACCGTACGTCGAAGACCGAGGTGATCTACGCGCTCAACGAACTGCTGATTCAACAGGTCAGCGAAGGGCGCACTACCGTGCTGATCGTGGACGAGGCGCACAACCTCGACTGGGAAGTGCTCGAGGAAATCCGGATGCTCGGCAACTTCGAGAACCGGGGAGGCAAGCTGCTCCAGGTGATCCTGGCCGGCCAGCCTGAACTCGACCGTAAGCTGGATGCGCCGAACCTGCGCCAGTTGAAGCAGCGCATCGTGCTGCGGTGTTCGCTCAAGGCCTTCCTGGAAGGCGAGACGTTCGAGTACGTCCAAACCCGCCTGGCCAAGGCCGGCATGGAGGAGAACAAAGTGTTTCCTCCCGATCTGATGGCTGAGATCCACTTGCGCTCGCAGGGCATTCCCCGTCTGGTGAACGCGATCTGCGACAACCTGCTGCTGACGGCGTTCGCGCTGGAATCGCGAATCTGCACCATGGAGATGCTCGACGAAGTGACGGCGGACATGCGGCTGGAATGGCCCGGCCGGCGGTTGCGGCTGCGTCCGCAATTGGCGCGCGGCGGAGCCTGATCGACGGCGGCTACTGTAGTAAACTGAGAGGGGCAAACGTCCGCCCCGATTTACCCGGATCCCGTTGGCCCGAGGAGCGCTCCATGTCTGAAGAGAACATCAAACGAAGAAATTTCCTGATGGGTGCGACGGCCGCCGGCACGGCGCTGTCGAGCCCGTCTTTCGCGGCGAGGCCTTCCAGCAAGGCTGCCTCGGCCGGGCGAGTGATCGGCGCCAACGACCGGATCAACGTCGCCGTGATCGGGGTGGGCGGCCGCGGCGCCTCCGACGCGCGCCAGTTCGCCGTCGCCGGCAAGGAAGCCAACTGCCAGATCGTGGCCGTCTGCGACCCCTATCGCAAGCGCGTAAATTCGAACAAGGACTATTTCGCCAAGATGTACGGCGAGTGCATGGGCACGCTGGACTATCGCGAAATCCTCGAACGCTCGAGCGTCGACGCCGTGGTGGTGGCGACGCCGGACCATTGGCACGCGCCGATCGCGCTGCAGGCGATGGACAAGGGCAAGGATGTTTACCTTGAAAAGCCCATGTGCCACACCGTGGAAGAGGCCCGGCAACTGGTGAACACGGTGCGCGAAACCAAGCGCGTGCTGCAGGTGGGTTCGCAGACCACGTCGGGCGACCAGTGGCATCAGGCCAAGAAGGCGATCGCCGACGGCATGATCGGCAAGATGATCCTGTCCCAGGGCTCCTATCACCGCAATTCGGTGGAAGGCGAGTGGAACTACAAGATCGACGAGAAGGCCGGTCCGGATGCCTCGGGCGAGGATTACATCGATTGGAAGATGTGGCTCGGCAACGCGACCAAGCGTTCCTACGACGCCGACCGGTTCTTCCGCTTCCGCAAGTATTGGGACTACTCGGGCGGAATCGCGACCGACCTGTTCTATCACGTCGTGGCGCCGATGAACATCTGCTGGAACAAGCCGCAATTCCCCTTCAAGGTGATGGCGGGCGGCGGACGCTACGCGTTCACCAACGACCGGGAGGTGCCCGACACGTTCCACCTGATCGCCGAGTACGCCGAGGGCCATTCGCTGGTATTGTCGAGTTCGATGGCGAACTCGCAGCATATCCCCGGGTTGATCCGCGGTCATGGCGCGTCGCTGATCATGGTGGAGCACGGCCGGTTCGAGGGCTTTGCGCCGCACATCACGCTGAAGGCGGAAAAGCAGCGCGGCGGCAAGTACATCGTCCCTGAGTTGGAGGCGAAGTTCCAGGGCAAGGACGAGATCCGGATTCCGGTGACCGAAGTCGACACGATGCAAACGCACATCAAGAACTTCCTGTCCTGCATGCGAACGCGGCAGAAGCCGACGCTCGACGTGGAGACGGGCTCACGGGCGCAGGTGTTGATCAGCATGGCGGTGCAGAGCTACCGGGAAGGCCGGGTGCTGTACTTCGACGAGAGAAATTGGAAGGTCGTTCCCAAGGCCCCCAAGGCGTAACGCGGGACCATCGTCCGGTGTTGATCGGGATCGCGGGGCCGTCCGGTTCCGGAAAGACGGCCCTGGCCCGGCAGCTTTTGCGCGCGCTGCCGGGCACGTCCTCGTTGCTGTCGCTCGATTCATACTACAAGCGGCTTTCTCATCTGCCGGTGGAGGAGCGGTCGAAGGTGAATTTCGACCATCCGTCGGCGGTGGACTGGGATTTGTTTCTCGACCACCTGGACCGGTTGTCGCGCGGCGAGACCGTGGCCGAACCGGTGTACCGGTTCGCCGAGCACGACAGAGCCGCCGAAACAGTGGCGGTTCTGGCCGCCGGCTACGTGCTGATCGAGGGGATTCTGGTCTTGCACCGGCCCGACGTTCGCGAGCGTCTGGGATTGAGCGTCTATGTGGAGACGCCGGACCGGGTGTGCTTTGCCCGGCGGCTGTTCCGCGACACGGTGGAGCGGGGCCGCACGGGAGAATCGGTGTACCGGCAATACGAAGAGACGGTGTTGCCGATGGCCGAACGGTACGTCTGGCCCGCGCGGGACCTTGCCGATGTGATCGTCTCCGGCGAGGAGCCGTTCGACAACTCGGTGGCGCGCGTGGTGGCGGCGCTCGGTGTCAACGCAACTCGACCCAGCGCGGATCGAGCACAATGAGCTGATCGCCCGGGCGCGTTTGCGCCATCGAGTCCGGCATCAACACCTTTCTCTTCACGGTCCGCAAACGAAGCGGCGGTTGCGCCGCCGAAGCGGGGGCCGAAGTAGGCCGCGCGACCGGAGCCGCACCGGCCGCCGGAACCCCCAGAGAGGAGAACTCGGCCTCCTCGGCGTCGTCGGCGCGCTTCTTCGCCGCAATCATCATCCTCACCATCCGCTCGCTGACACCGTTCTTGGCCAGATAGACCAGGCCTTCGACGGAAGTGTCGAACCGCGTCGGCTGCCCTTGGACCAGTTCGATCAGAAACCGCTCGCCATATCCGGCTCGCGCCAATTGCACCAGGCCTTCGTTGTTCAGGTAATGCCGCGACCAGGCATCGTCCGCCGCGCCGAGCCACAGCCCGCCGGCGGCCAGGGAAAGAGAGAGGAACCGCAACATCATATGAACTCCTCATCGCCGCCCGCCGCTCGACTTTTAGCTCGATTTCCTTTCCCCGCTCCCGATAAGGAAACCATGCCGCTTTCCCTTCTCCTCCTTCTTTGCGCGACGGCCGCCCAGGGCGCCCTTTGGCTCGAACCGGCCCAGATCCCCCCGGCCGTCACAGGCAAGGGATATGCCGCCCGGCTCGCCGCGATGGGCGGCGGCCGTTGTCCGTCCAACATCCCTTCGATGCAGGTGGTGGGCGGCATGCTGCCGGACGGATTGACGCTCGACTCGGCGGGCCGCTTCACCGGAGCGGCCGAACAGCCGGGGACCTACCGCTTCATCGTGCGAATCGGCAACGGGTGCGAGTCCTCTCACCAGGAGTTCCGTCTCGAGGTGACCGGAGCGCCGATGCTGACGGTGGAGCCTCGGTCGGTGAACATGGAGGTTCCGCATGGCGCGCCGCCGCAGGATCCCTTAGTGGTGCAAGTGCGGTCGAGTTGGCCGGGGCTCGCCTACACCGCGGATACGGGCGATCCGGGTTGGCTGCGGGCCATTCCGGTTCGCGGGTCGACGCCGGAAGTGGGGTCGCCGCTGAACGCCGACGGGATCGAGTTGCACGTGGACCCGTCGCGTCTGCCTCCGGGCACCTATCGCGTGCTGATGCGGCTGTCGGCGTGGCGGGGCGCCAACTCGCCGGTCGTTCCGGTGACGTTGCGCGTACTGCCGCCGTCCGGGGGCGCGCCGGCGATTCTGCCCGCGCCCGGGCTCGATCCGGCGCCGGCCGGGGTCATGCCGTACGATCCCGGACACGCCCTGTCTTCGCCCTCGATTCCCATCTCGCCCGTGCCGCACGGTGAGCCCTCCGGCCATGCCCCCGCTCCGAAGGCGCAGCCCAGGCCGGCGGCTCCGCCGAACCGGCTGTCGCGGACCGCGCCGTTGCGTCCCCGGTTTGCGGCGTCGACGCCCAAGCCCGCCGCCAAGCCGGCGGTTCCGCACGAGAAGCCGTCACCGGTCGGACAGCCGGTGGCGAAACCCGCCGAGCACGCCAAGCCGGCCGAGCATGGCAAACCCGCCGAGCATGGCAAACCCGCCGAACACGGCAAGCCCGCCGCGCATGGCAAGCCCGCCGAGCATGGCAAGAAAGCGGCGGACCACGGCAGCCCCGCCAAACCGGCCGAACAGGCGAAGTCCCACGCACCGGCGCCCGCCGCTCCGCCCGCCCCCAAGCACGAGAAGCACTGACCCCGCTTGCGCGCCGTGTTACGGTAGGGTAGGAACACGGGAGTGCCAGACAAGCAGCCGGGCGGAATCGCGATTCGCGCCGAGAATCTGACGATGTCGTACAGATCCGGGCAGTCGACGCTCACTGTGTTCGATTCCGCCTCGTTCGCCATCCGGGCCGGGGAGCGCGTGGCGGTCGTCGGCGAGTCCGGCGCCGGAAAATCGTCGCTCCTCCACCTTCTAGGCGCGCTCGATCGTCCGAGCCGGGGCAAGATTTTTTACGATTCCTCCGATATATTCTCATGGTCCGCGCCCAATCTGGCCCGCTTCCGCAACCGCGATATCGGATTCGTGTGGCAACAGCGGTCCTTGCTTCCGGAATTCACCGCCGAGGAGAACGTCATGATGCCCCTGTTGGTGGGTGGAGCCGGACAGCCGGAAGCCCGCAGACGAGCGGCGTCGATGCTCGACCGGGTGGGGCTGGCCCAACGCGCCTGGCACCGGGCGGGCGAGTTATCGGGCGGCGAACAACAGCGGGTGGCGCTTGCCCGGGCCCTGGTGACGGGTCCGCGGGCTCTGCTCGCCGACGAGCCCACCGGCAGCCTGGACTACAAGACGGGCGGCGCGGTGGCGGAGCTGCTCGGCCAGTTGCACAGGGAACTCGGGTTTACCGCCGTGGTCGTCACCCACAACTTGGCATTCGCCCAAGGCTTCGATACGGTTCTACAATTGGAGAAGGGGATTTTCTCTCCTCAGGGAAATCGCGGCGCGGCGGAACCGGCGCGGCGCGGTGGAGGAAGTCAGTAAACTATGTTTGAGCGTTATACCGAGAAGGCCCGAAGAGTGATCTTCTTCGCCCGTTACGAGGCGAGCCAGTTCGGAAGTCCATATATCGAGACCGAACACCTGCTCCTCGGGCTGTTGCGAGAGGACAAGGCGATGGCAAACCGGTTTCTCCGGTCGCATGCCGCGCTCGAGTCGATTCGCAAGCAGATCGAGGCTCACACCACCATGCGGGACAAGGTGTCCACATCGGTGGACCTTCCTCTTTCGCACGAGTGCAAGCGCGTGCTCGCCTACGCCGCCGAGGAAGCCGAACGCCTCAACCACAAGCACATCGGCACCGAGCATCTGCTGCTCGGGCTGTTGCGCGAGGAGAAGTGCTTCGCCGCCGAGATCCTGCACGAGCGCGGGCTGAGGCTGTCGCAGGTGCGCGAGGAGATCGCCCGCTCGTCCTCGGAAAAGATGTCGTCCAACCGTCCCAAGGAGAGTTCGCTGCTGAACGAATTCAGCCGCGACCTCACGCAGGCCGCCGTCGACGGCGTCCTCGATCCGCTGATCGGGCGCGACAACGAAGTGGACCGCGTCGTTCAGATCCTGTGCCGCCGCACCAAGAACAACCCGGTGCTG
>SYLY01000203.1 GCA_005808475.1 Acidobacteriota bacterium | reverse complement strand
GGCACGGTGCTGGTCCGCAACGGCACGTTGCGCGTCGGCGACCATTTCATCTGCGGCACCGTCTTCGGACGCGTCCGCGCGCTGATCGACGACAAGGGCGACGGCATTCGCGAGGCCGAGCCGTCGACGCCGGTCGAACTGCTGGGTCTGGAATCGCTGCCCGAGGTGGGCGAGACGCTCCAGGCGGTTACCGACACCGGCAAGGCCAAGCAGATCGTCCTGTTCCGCGAACTCAAGGCGCGCGAGCAGGCGATGGCGAAGAACAAGAAACTCACTCTCGAAACCCTGCACGCGCACCTTCGGGAAGGCGAGATCAAGGAACTCAACGTCATCCTCAAGGCGGACGTGGGCGGTTCGGCGGAAGTGCTCGGCGAGGCGCTGCAGAAGCTCTCCAACGAGAAGGTCCGCATCAAGGTCATCCACACGGGCGTCGGTGCGATCACCGAGTCCGACGTGCTGTTGGCGTCGGCGTCGGAGGCGATCGTCATCGGGTTCAACGTGCGGCCCGAGCGCACCGCAAGCCAGGTGGCCGAACAGGAAAAGGTCGACATCCGCCTGCACACGATCATTTACGATCTCACGCAGGAGATCAAGAAGGCCATGACGGGCATGCTCGAGCCCGTGTTCAAGGAAGTGTACAAGGGCCGGGCCGAGGTTCGCGAGGCGTTCCGCATCTCCAAGGTGGGCGCGGTGGCGGGCTCCTACGTCCTGGACGGCGTGTTTACCCGCGGTTCGCAAGTGCGCGTCATTCGCGACAACATCGTGATCCACACGGGCAAGGTCGAGGGGCTGCGCCGGTTCAAGGACGATGTCGCCGAGGTGAAGTCCGGTTTCGAATGCGGCATCTCGCTGGCCAACTTCAACGACATCAAGCCCAGAGACATCTTGGAAGGCTTTGTCACCGAGCGGGTCGCGCAGGGCCTGGATTAGCTGCCGGTGGCCCGCGGCCGGCTCGCATGGGCGGGCCGCGGGCTCCTGGCGGCTTTCGCGATTTTCTTTCTCTGGACCCCGCTGACCTCGGACGGGCTGTTCGCGCCCGCCGGCCTACCGGAGCGGCCGGCGAATCCGACCCTCTCGGACGTCGCGATTCAGATCCTTCATCGAATGGAACCGCCGGGAACTGGCGCAAGGCCGCCTTCCTTTCTGGAATCCCACGTGCCGGCGGGCGCGCGGCATTCCTTTGCCGGCCCGTTCTACCTGTTCTCCATGCCTTTCTCCACGCCTCGGCCCTGGAATTCGGGCCGTCGCTGTCGGGTGACGTAATGTACCTGTTCGGCGGCTATAACGCGCTGGCTCCTTTGGCGCGAACGTCGCCCGTCAAGGCCAGTTCCGGGCTGGCGGGAGGGGTCGAGAAGGTATCGGGTCCGTGCCGGGCCGCTTGGAGACAAGGATAAACCGGCCGGGACGCTTCCGTCCATTGTCATCTAGGGCTCGAAGCGCTACGATGGTGTCAGCCCGTCATGCCCGCCATCGGAGTTCTCACGATGGAGCTGCGCATCGAAACATCGCACTCTTTGAAGGAAAAGCGTCACGTTGTCAAGAGCTTGAAGGACAAGCTCCGGCATCGCCACAATATCTCGATCGCCGAGGTGGACTATCAGGACCAGTGGCAGCACGCCCTTCTCGCCGCCGTCACCGTGTCGCCTTCCCGCCAATACGCCGAGCAAACCCTTCGCGCCGTGGAAGACGATGCCTATTCTCTCGCCGGGGACTGCTTGTCAGGCACGACACTGGATTGGGTGGACTGAAATGGACCCTCGACGCACGGAACGCTTCGCCGAAACTCTTCGACTGGAACTCGAGGAGCTGATCAACTACGACCTCTCCGACCCGCGCATCACCAACGTCGCCGTGACCGAGGCTCTGGTCTCGCCCGACGGGAAAAAGGTGCACGTCCGCGTGGCCGCCGCCGGCGATGCCGCCGCGCAGAAGGCCTGTCTGGAAGCGATTGAAAAGGCGAAGAGTTTCATTCGATACACACTCGCCGAGCGAATCGAGGTCTTTCGCTTCCCCGATCTCCGCTTCGATTCCGATATCACCCCCGAAACCCGCGCCAAGGCGCAGCAGTTGCTCCGCCGGATTCGCAAGGGCCGCCCCCGCGACGCCGGGGCCGGCGCGGCCTCCTAGTACCGTGGGCCGGATCACAAAAATCGCGCGTTTCCTGTTCTTTACAGGTTCCGTTGTGGTACCTTTATGGGTGGCAACCGGGGGCTCTCGGGCCGCGGAACCACTGCGGATCGAGTCCACGCTGGATGCCATGGGCTCCACCTACACCATCGTGGCGTACGGTGAGGACCGGTTAAAGTTGGAGACCTCTGTCGAAGGCGCATTCGACGAGGTTCGCCGGCTGGACAACCTGCTGTCCAACTACAAGCCCAGGAGTGAGTGGAGTCTGGTCAACCGGAACGCCGCCGGCGGTCCGGTCCGGGTGAGCCGCGAAGTATTCGATTTGATCGCGGCCTGTCTGGACTATAGCCGGATGTCGGACGGCGCTTTTGACATTACCGTTGGCCCCCTGGTTAGGACCTGGGGGTTCTTCAAGGGCTCTGGACGCCTGCCCCATCGCGCCGAAATCCGGACCGCGCTGGCGAACGTGGGCTACCGGAACGTGATCCTCGATAAGGAGAATCTGACCGTGCGCTTCGCCAAACCGGGAGTGGAGATCGATCCCGGCGGCATCGGGAAGGGATACGCGGTGGATCGCGCCGCCGCATCCCTGCGCGAAGCGGGCATCCGGTCGGCGCTGGTCTCCGCGGGCGGCTCCAGTATGTACGGTCTCGGCGCGCCCCCCGGCGGCGGCGGCTGGAAGGTCAAGATCCGTCACCCGCGAAACCCCGCCGCCGTCGTGGCCGAACTGCAACTCCGGGACAAGTCGATGTCCACATCCGGCACGTCGGAGAAGTTCTTCGTTTCCGGCGGCAAGACCTACAGCCATATTTTCGATCCCCGCACCGGCTACCCCGCGCCGGGCATGCTCTCGGTATCGGTCTCCGCTCCCCGTACCGTCGACAGCGAAGCGTGGACCAAGCCCAATTTCATCCTCGGCAAGGCCTGGGCCAGTAAGCGCCTGCCGGCGGATCTCGAAGTTTTTTTCTGTGAGGACAGGACCCCAGTAACATGCGCGTGGCTTCAATGAACAGCCGCTTTCTCGACGCCTGCCGCCGCCGGCCCACGGACCATCGTCCGGTTTGGTTCATGCGGCAAGCCGGCCGCTATATGCCCCAGTACCGGGAGGTGCGTAAGCATCACGACATACTGGAGATCTGTAAGCGGCCCGACTTGGCGGCCATGGTGACCCTCCAGCCCGTCGAGGTCCTGGACGTGGACGCCGCCATCGTCTTCGCCGACCTCCTGCTGCCGGTGGAACCCATGGGGCTCAAGCTCGAGTTCATCGCAGGCGAGGGGCCGGTGATCGACAACCCGGTGCGCACTTCGTCCGATATCGACTCTCTGTCGATCTCCAACACCGACGATCTCGGCTATGTGGGCGAGTCCATCCAGAACACGGTGCGCGCCCTGAACGGACGAGTGCCGGTCATCGGATTCGTGGGCGCACCCTTCACGATGGCCAGTTACATGATCGAGGGTGGACCGTCGCGCAGCTTCATCAAGACCAAGCAGATGATGTACCGCGACGAGACGCTTTGGCGGCGTCTGATGGGCAAGCTGGTGGATGTGCTCGGCCCCTACGCGATCATGCAGGTGGCGGCGGGCGCCCGCGCGATCCAGGTGTTCGATAGCTGGGTGGGCGCGCTCGGCTCGGACGACTATGTCCGCTACGTCGCGCCTTATTCCCGCGCGCTGATCGAGCGGATCCGCTCGGCCAGCGTCCCGGTCATCCACTTCGGCACCGGTTGCGGCGGTTACTTCCGCGAACTGCACGCGGCGGGCGGCGACGTACTCGGCGTCGACTGGCGCATCAACGTCGACCAGGCGTGGATGGATATCAGTTACCGCTCGGCGATCCAGGGCAACCTGGACCCGGCTGTGCTGTTCGCCCCGCTCCCCGAACTCAAGCAACGCGTCCACGAACTGCTCAAGCGGACCGGTACGCGCCCCGGTCATATCTTCAACCTCGGTCACGGCATTCTGCCCGAGACGCCGGTCGACCACGTCAGGGCCTGCGTCGACTTCGTCCGGGAATTCAAGCCTTAGTGGTTCCAGCCGTCATCGTCGGCGGCGGCGTTTCCGGACTGAGCGCCGCTTATTATCTCTCGCGCGCGGGAATTCCCGCCACCCTCGTCGAGGAGCGGCCTCGCCTGGGCGGAGTCGTTTCCACCTCCACCGTGGACGGCTGCGTGATCGAGGGCGGGCCGGACAGCTTTCTCGCCGCCAAACCGGCCGCGATGGAGTTGATCCGGGAGGTGGGGCTCGAGGGCGAGGTAATCGGGTCCAACGACAGCCGGCGCGTGACTTACATCCGCAAGGGCGGCCGTTTGATTCCGCTGCCCGACGGACTGATGATGATGGCGCCGACCCGCATCTGGCCCGTCGCGATGTCGCCGCTGCTCGGATGGGGCACTAAGCTGCGAATGGGGCTCGAGTATTTCCGCCGGCCCCGGCCCGAGGCGCCCGGCCGCTCGGTCGCCGAATTCGTCGCGGCTCACTACGGGCAAGAGGCGGTCGACTATCTGGCGGAGCCCCTGCTATCGGGAGTGTACGGCGGCGATCCCGCCAAGCTCAGCGTCGAAAGCGTGCTCCCGCGATTCGTCGAAATGGAGCGCAAGCACGGATCGCTGACCAAGGGAGCGCTCGCCGCGAGGAAGGGTCAGGGAAGCGGCGGTGGGGCTCTGTTTCAGACGCTGAAAGGCGGTTTGCAGCAACTTACCGGCCGCGTCGCCGAACGAGCGCGTCCCGAGTGGATCCGGGGCCGGGCCGAACGGGTGGAGCGCGGAGACGATGTTTGGCGCGTTCGAGTGGGCGGCGGCTGGATCGAGGCCCGCCATCTGGTGCTCGCCGGACCGGCTTACATGGCGGCGGAGCTCATGCGGGACGCAGCCCCGCGGCTGCGCGAGTTACTGGCGGGGATCGAGTATTCCTCGTCCATGACGGTCGCGCTCGGTTACGACCGGGAGAAACTGGGCCATCCGCAGAACGGGTTCGGATTCCTGGTTCCGAGCCGCGAGCGGCGCCGGCTGGTGGCGTGCACCTGGGTCGGGACCAAGTTCTCGCACCGCGTGGCGGATAATCGCGCGCTGCTGCGCTGTTTCCTCGGCGGCGCGGGGGACGCGGCGATCCTCGGCGAGTCCGACGATGCCGTGGTGGCGTTGGTCCGCGGGGAGATCCGCGAGATCATGGGCGTTTCCGCCGAACCGCTATTCGCCCGGGTCACTCGCTGGCCGCGATCGATGGCGCAGTACCTGGTCGGTCACGCGGCCCGACTGCGCGAGATCGAGGCGCGGGTGAAAGAGCTGCCCTCGTTGTACCTGGCGGGCAACGGCTACCGCGGCATCGGCATCCCCGACTGCATCCAACTGGGCCGGGAAGCGGCCTCGCGCATTGCCGCGTCGAGCCAGCAGCCGGCGTAATCCGGAATCCCGGCGGTTCCGTCCGGACCGAGCTCATCACCACGCAGGAAGGCAAGGCTGCGCCGCTACCTCCGGTTTCCGCGGACGCGGCGGGAACGCTCGTGACCCCCATGCGGCAGGAACTGGATGAGATGGTTGCCAAGGGGGTCACGCCGGCGCCGTTCGATTAACTGGGCCGGTGACGGACCGAGTACCTCTACACTGTGCGACTGATCGCTACCTATCGGTTCGACGGGCATTGTGTGGGCGCCTGAGCAGTCGCGCTGGCCCGCTCGACAACCCCATCGTTGATCGAATAGGGCTCCAATGAAACCCGGAACACGGATCCCGCGCCCAACTCACTCGACGCATTGATCTGGCCGCCGTGGCGCTCCACAATCCTCCGGGCAATCGCCAACCCAAGACCGGCGCCGCTCGATCGATTCCGCGCTGGGTCCGCCCGATAGAAACGGTCAAACAGCCTTGACAAGTCCGCGGCCGGCACGCCGCGACCGCTGTCAGCCACCGTAACGACCACGTGGGCGTCCGCTCGGGCAGCACTGATCCTTGCGACCGTATCCTCAGGGTTGTGGCGCAGGGCGTTGTCGGCCAGGATCAGCAGCAGCCGGCGTAGCGAAGATTCATGTCCGCGCACCACCAAAGAGCCTTCACCCTTGTTGGCGGTGATGCGGGACCCGGCTTGACGGCCGAATTGCTTCGCCACTCCTTCCACCATGGGACCCAAGTCGACCGCCGAAAGGAGCGACTCATCGATGCTGCCTTCCAGGCGCGCCAAGGTCAGTAGGTCCTCGATCAGTTCACTCAGGCGCACCGCCTCGGCGTGAATCTCGCGAATGTCTTGCTGGAGGTTTTCGCCGGTGCGGTTCTGCCGCAAAGCGAGTTCGGCCGTTGTTCGAATCACGGCGGCCGGGCCCCGCAACTCGTGCGAGGCATCCGCGGTGAATTCGTCGAGCCGCTTGACCGGCGACTCCAGCCGGCCAAGCATCGAGTTGAACGTGACTGCCAACCGTTCGATCACATCCCCCGTCCGGCGCACTTCCAGACGATCCGACAACCTAGCCCGTTCCCCCCCACCGTGACGAAGCCGCACCGTCGGCGAATCCAGTCCCATACCCTGATTGGCGCGGACTCTAAATCTAAAGACCATACCCGCTTGGGAGCAAATCACCCAACGAGGACCATGCATCCTCGCAGGTTGCCCATCGGCCCTCGTGTTTCCGCACTCGGACTGCATCAAAAAAAGCCTGGAGTCGAAGCGCTCCATGGGAAAAGCCGGGAAGCGAATCCGCGCCACTCATTCTTTCGGGCCATCCCTGCCGGAGTCGGCTCAGGCTCCCTCACTGGACTCGCCGGGCTCGGGCTCATCACCACGCAGGAAGGCAAGGCTGCGCCGCTACCCCCGGCTTCCGCGGACGCGACGGGAACGCTCGTGACCCGCATGCAGCAGGAACGGGAAGAGACTGGGCCGGTGACGGACCGAGTACCGGTCTCCTCTACACTGCGCGACTTCACAGGTTCTATCGAGGGAACCGCTCGGCCTGCCTCACAATAGCTCAAAGAATTCGTTGGTCCCCACACGGCCAAGAAATTGCTTAAGCAACTCGGGAAGGGATCCGGACGCAAGTGGCCACGACCATCCTCCATCGCCCCGATACGTCATCCGGCAGACGCTGTACTCGTTGGGCTCTCGCAATGGGACGAATTTCATCACCGGGCCGAATCGAATCCGCCGTCTCATGTGGTCACCCCGGACATCGGGGCCTTCGGTGATCATGAAGAGGGGGCGGGTGACCGTCGACGTCCAATCCGGAGACATGCCAGCGGCTGGTTCGAAAACGACGATCTCACCTTTGATGACCTCGATACGGTGACCGTGCAGATGAGCGTGGAGGACCATCTCAGCCCGCGCCAGGGCCACATCAGCTTCCGGAATGTTCGTTGCCGACAAATCGATCTTCCGCACGGAAACGACCCCGTTAATGCTCTCCGAGAACTCGAAGCCATCGGGTATCGACGAGAGCACACCTTCACGGGGCGTCTTGGCTACGAAGTACCGAGCCTTGCCTGTTTTGGTCCCGCCTTCGTGCAAATAGTAGATGTCACCCATACGGTTGGTGTAGGTCACGGTCGCGGTTTCCGGAGCAGCGGTCTCGCGCTTTCGAGGAGTTCGTCGAGCCATTCTTCACGTCACGTTCTGAATGCCGTCCATGCGAGCAATTCTACTTGATTCCCCGCATGTTCCACACAACTTCTGCGGGCAGCGGATTCCTTTGCCCCTGTAGTCGGCTATACGCCGATGCGGTCATCGCCAACGGGATCACGCCTGAATCACGCGCCACTCGGACAATCGGCTTGAAACGCTCGAGGTCCACGCTGACGGCGCAGGTAGCGGAAGACCGGCCTAGCCTCAATACTCTTCACTTAAGGATCCTGATGGAGGAGGCGACATCGAGACGGCGGGTGGGGTGACGTCCGCGAGGGCGCAGGTTGTAGTTGCTCATTTTGCGCTTCACGCCGCGCGGGTTGACGCGTTGCCGGCGC
>SYLY01000202.1 GCA_005808475.1 Acidobacteriota bacterium | reverse complement strand
TCGTCGACCCGGATGCCGATCGAGACGATGAGCGCGAACAGGGTGATGCGATTGAGCGTGTAGCCGCCCAGGTAGAACACCGTCAGCGTCAGCGCGAGCGTCACCGGGATCGCCAGGAACACGATCAGCGACTCGCGGATGCCGAGCGTAAGCGCCATCAATACACTGACCGAAACCACCGCGATCGCCATGTGGAGCAGCAGTTCGTTCGACTTCTCGGCCGCGGTCTCGCCATAGTTGCGCGTGACCGTCGTCTCGATTCCGGAGGGAATCGCCGTCCCTTTCAGCCCGTCGATGTTGGCAAGCGCGCCCCGGGCGGCGTCGATCGCGTTCACGCCCTTGCGTTTGGACACCGCGAGCGTCACCGCCGCGTGGAACTGGCCCCGTTCGCCGTAGCGGACCAGGCGCGATGGCTCTTCTCCCGCGTCGGTCACCACCGCCACGTCTCGCAGGAAAACGGGCCGGCCCGCCGCGGCTCCGATCGCGACCGAAGCGACATCGTCCGCGGTGCGCAGGAATTGGCCGGTTTCGAGCAGGAACTCGCGGTTGCCCTGGGAGAACGAGCCGGAGTCCAACCGCTGGTTCGCCCCACCGATCGCCTGAAACGCGTCGAGCGGAGTCATCGAATACGCGGCGAGACGCGCCGTGTCCAGCGCGACGCGCACCGAGCGGCGTTGGCCGCCGATGATCTCGACCGCCGACACACCGGGGGCGCGCTTGACCGCGTCGTGCACTTGCGCGGCGACTTGGCGGATTCGCGTGTCGTCGTAGTGGGAACTCCACAGGGTCACCGCCAGGATGGGCACATCGTCGATCGAGCGCGGCTTGACCAGAGGCCGCGAGGCGCCCGGCGGGATGAGATCGAAGTTCGCCATCAGCTTCTGATTCAGGCGTACGATCGCCTTCTCTTCGTCCTCGCCGACCTGGAAGCGCACGATCGCGAGCGAGCCACCCGGGCTCGACGTGGAGTAGATGTACTCGACTCCCGGGATCTCCCACAGCAGCTTCTCCATCGGCCCGGTGACTCGCTCCTCGACTTCGCGCGGCGATGCGCCGGGCAGTCCCACGAACACGTCGATCATCGGCACGACGATCTGCGGCTCTTCCTCGCGTGGGAGCTGCGTCACCGCGAAGACGAGCAGCACCAGGGACGCGCCCATGAAGAGCGGCGTGAGCTTCGACTGGATGAACGCGCGCGCGATTCCGCCGGCGATCCCCATGTGGGTCACGGCCGCACCTCGACTTTCGCGCCGTCGGCGAGACCGGCCGGGCGCGGATGAATCACGGCCTCCGTCTCGGCGAGACCGGCGAGGATCTCCACGCTGCCCTCTCGAATCGCGCCGGTCTTCACCAGCCGGAGCCGCGCGAGGCCGTCTCCGGCGATCATGACGAACGACAACTGCCCCTGTTGCGAGACGGCCGCGGCGGGGATCGTCAGCACGCGCCGGGTTCCGCCGGCGAACGTGGCCCGGCCGAACAGACCGGTGCGGAGCAATGGGTGGCCCGGCAGGCCGATCTTGGCGCCGAACGCGCGTGACGCCTCGTCGATTTCGGGCACGATCTCGACGACCGCGCCCGCCATCGGCTCCTCGATGGCGTCGATCTTCACACGCGCCGCCGTGCCGCGCCGTACCGAGGCAAGCCTGGACTCTTCCACGCGCGCCTCGAAACGGTACGATCCCTCGCGTTCGATTTCGAGCAGCGGCAATCCGGGCGAGGCCAGCGTACCGGGCTCGGCCTTGCGTGCGATCACGCGGCCGGCGAATGGCGCGGAGAGTGTGGCATGGGAGACGTCAATGCCGGCGGCGTCGACGGCACGGCGCGCCTGCTCGATCCTGTCATCGAGCTGCTTGCGGCGCGCGCGAGCCATTTCGACCGCGGAGCGCGCCACTGCCATGCGAGCGGCGGCTTCGTCGAACTCCTGACGCGACACGCTCTGTTTGTCGAGCAGGTCTTTCATGCGCCGTAGGGTGACATCGGCGAGTTGGAGTTGCGCGGACGCGGCGCCGATGGCCGCTTCCGCCTCGGGAATGCCGCTTCGCGCTTCGGCGAGTCCCGACTCGGCCCGGGCGCGGCCGGTGTCGAGTTCGCGGACGTCGACGATCACCAGAGTCTGGCCCGCGGTGACGCGATCGCCCACGTTCGGCCGAATCTCCTTGACGTAGCCCATCACTCGCGCGGCGATGGTCATGGTGGCGGTCGCGTGGACCGTGCCAGGGGCTTCGTACGACTCGGGCCAGTCCACGGTCGCGGCCGCTACCGCGTGGACGGGCGCGACCGCAACCGTCAGGGTGGATGGGCTCCCGTGGTCTTTGCTCCCGCAAGCCGCCAGCGCCAACAGCGCCGCGGCGGCGATCGATCTATTCGAGAACATTCGAATCTCCCGTCAAGGTTCCTTTCGCGAACTCCAACTGCACGGCAGCCATGCGCTGGTCGTGGAGGGCGGCCAGCCGGCGGAGCCGCGCGTCGAGCAGAGCGGACTCATTGCGGAGCAGGTCCGACACCGGACTGAGTCCCGCCTCGTAGCGGTTCTTCACGATGCGCAGGCTCTCTTCGGCTTGCGTCACCGACGCGGCGGCCACCGCGATCCGCTCGGCCGCGGCATCCACCGACGCGCGCGCCCGCAGCTCCTCGAGCTTCACCGCCGCCTCGGCCTCGCGCTTGCGCCAGGTGGCGGCGGACACACGGTGACGCGCCTCGGCGACTCGTTGCCGCGCGGCGCCGCCATCGAACGCGTTCCACTGCAGCGACGCTCCCAGCCACCAGTTGGCGCCGCCCTGCGTGACGAACCGGCCCCGGTCGGCCTCGAACATCCCACGCAGAGCCACGCGCGGATACAACGCCGAGCGCGCCTCGTCGACCGCGGCTCGCGCCATGCTCTCGTGGATGCCGGCCTGGCGCAGTTCGGGACGGTCCGCCGGCGCATCCGCGTCCGGAGTCGCTGCGGGCCTCGAGGTTGTGGTAAGCAGCCGCGACTCCTCGAGTCCCGCGCCCATCGCTTCGTTGAGGACCGCGCGGGCGACACGTTCGTCGAGGTGGCGGCGAATCGCCTGCTCCTTCATCGCGGCAACGTGAACGCGAATGGAGAGGACATCCGCGGCCGTGGACATCCCCACGGCCATGACGGACTCCGCTCGCCGCAGATCGGCCTCGGCGGAGGCGACAGCCGCTTTCGACGCGGCGGCCGATTCAGCGGCCAGTACCGCCGCCTGATAGGCGCGGGCCGTTTCCAGCGCCCGCCGCATCGCCGAGGCGCGCTCCTGTTCGGCGCTCATCCGGACACCCAGGACGGCGCCGCTCTCCCGCGCTCGATTCGCGCCGGCGTCCCAGATCGTCCAGTCCGCGCCCACCTGCGTTTGAAAGTTGTTGACGAAACCGGGATCGTTCAGCGATCCGATCGCGAAGTTCTTCTCGGCGAACCGGCGTTGCGTCAGCAGCGTACCGAAGGCGAAGACAGGGTTGTTGCTCGACTGGAACGTTTCCGTGTAGCCGGCGCGGGGCAGGCGGCCCGCCCGCGCCTGGGCCGCGCGAGCCTCGGCGGCCCTGGTATCCGACTTGGCGGCCTCCGCGGACGGGTGTTTTTGGAGGGCGGCCCGCACCGCGTCGCGCAGGCTCAACGGCTCCTGCGCGGCCACCGGGATCGCGGCGGCGATCAGAAACGCGATTCTCATCTCAAAAGGCAGGACGCGGTTTTCCAGACTCTGGTGACGAGAAAAACCATGTCACCTCGAGGCGGAAGCGCGGATCTGGAAAAGTATGGAAACCACGGTCGATTGGGCGGGCGGAGTCCGGTTCATCGCGCGGACGCGCGGCCATGAGGTGGTCTGCGACCAGCCGGAGGACAACGGCGGAACCGATGCCGGAATGTCGCCTCCGGAGTTCCTTCTGGCGTCGCTCGGCACATGCGCCGCCTCCTACGCCGCCGAGTATCTGCGCGCCCGCAAGCTGCCCCAGGAGGGTCCGCGGGTTCGCGTCCGGGCGGAGAAGGCGTCGCAACCCTCGCGGCTGTCGCGATTCTCGGTATCGGTGGAGCTGCCCCCGCTCGACGACCCTCGCCACATCGAGGGCGTGGAGCGGGCCGTCAAGCGCTGCCTGATTCACAACACTCTTCTGCACGCCCCGCAAATCGATGTCGCCATCGAAGCCCCTGTTACGATGGAGGCTGGTGCGGCAGGATAACCAAAGGGAGATCGAACTCGCGCGGAGACTGAAGAATGGGGACGCTTCGGCGTTCGAGCCGTTCGTCGATGCGTTCCACGGCAAGCTTTTCCAGTACTCGTACATGATGTGCGGGCACAGGGAAGACGCCGAGGAAGTGGCGCAGGAGACTCTGATGAAGGTTTTCGACAACTTTGCCAAACTCCGGGAACCGGAGCATGTCCGGGCGTGGGTGTTCCGCATCGCACGCAACGTCTGCATCGTGAAGCGGCGCAAGAGCGTGTTCGCGCCAGTGGAAGAGATTTCGCTCGACGAAGTGAAGCCGAACTGGAAGGGCGATGGCGACAGCCGCAGGCTGGATATCGCCGACTGGTCGGCGCTGCCCGAGCAACTGGCCATCGACTCGGAGATTTCCGGCATGGTGCGCGCCGCGATTCAGGAGTTGCCGGAGATCTACAAGACCGTGCTGCTGCTTCGCGATGTCGAGGGAATGACAACGGCCGAGTCGGCCGGTATCCTCGACGTAAGCGAAGAGGTGGTGAAGACGCGGCTGCACCGCGCTCGTTTGGCCGTGCGGCAGAAGCTGGATTCGAGTCTGAAAGCGGTGGCCGCATGACCCCGGACGAATGCCAGAAGGTCTTCGCCAGCCTCTCCGAGTACCTCGACCGCGAACTGCCCGAGCGCGCCTGCGACGAGATCGAGGAGCACATCCGGGACTGCGAGCCGTGCATCGAGTTCGTCGAGAGCCTGCGCAAGAGCGTCGCGCTGTGCCGGCAGTTGCGCGCCGAGCGGCCCTCGGCGCCGTTGCCCGAGGATCTGAAGGAGCGGATGCGAGCGGCCCTTCGCGGAATCCCCTCGCCCGGCTCCGAAGCATAGCAAAGCGGGGCGATTGCCCGGCGAGCCCGCGACAAGGCATCATGACTTTATGAGAAGACGTGGAGCCGCCATCGCCGCTTGCGTGCTGGCGTGCTGTCCAGCGCTGCGCGCGGAATCGGTATCGAACGGGAACGGTTGGTATAACTACTTCGGCAAGTTCGGCCTCGGCGGCGGATGGTCCTGGTGGACCGAGTTGCAGGCGCGCCGCAACGAACAGATCGTGGAGCCGCAGCAGTATCTGATCCGGACCGCGCTCTACAAGAAGGTACGGAGCAACCTCGAACTCGGCGGAGGATACGGATTTATCCGCACCGATCCCTATGGCAAGCGGCCGGTCCGCACCACGTTCGACGAGAACCGCATCTATCAGGACGCCATCTGGGACCTGTCGCGCGAAAAATGGCGCTTCACGCAGCGGTTTCGCTGGGAGCAACGCTGGCTGCTCCTTCCGCAAGGCAACACCTTCACGCAGCGCTTCCGTTACCGAATGATGGTGCGCCGTCCCATCGGATCCTCGAAGGATTGGTATTGGACGGCCGGCGATGAGATTATGTTCAACGTCTCTCCAAACCTGCCGCCGAATAAGTTCGATCAGAACCGCGCGATGGCGCTGATCGGACGGAGCCTCAAATCCGGCTGGCGCGTGGAGATGGGCTTTCAGGAGCAGACGCTGCTACAGCGCAACGGACGCATCCTCGAGCACAACCACACGATCATGGTGAACCTGTTCGCGCCGAACTGGGCGCTTCGCAAGTAGCGGATCAGGATCGCGGCGCGTTCGATTGGCCGCGGCCGGCCAGCGGCTTCACGCCGCCCGCGCCGCACACCGCGACGCCGGTGCTCAGCAGCGCGTTCAGGAAATTCTGGAACACGCCGTAAACCATCTGCTCGTTGACGGCTTGCTTGCCGGGCATACGGAAACTGGCGGGCAGTTCCTTGGCGATGCGCATCCGGACCGACGAAGGCGAGACGAAACCCGAGGAATCCTTGTGATTGGCGATGGAGATGGGAGTCTGCAAAACACCGCCGCTCACGCCATTCACATAGAAGTTGCAGCGGGCGAACCAGCCGAGATTGCCGGGATCCTGCGCGTCGAACAGCAGCAGCGGAGCCTGGCGTCCGGGCGCGTGGGCGCTCACCACCACGGCGCGATTGCCGTTGTCGATCTGGCACTCGAGACCCATCTGTTGGCAGATGCTCGAAATCACCTCCGAGTCCAACTCGAGGTAGAGCATCTTGTGATTGCCGGCCTGAAGCACCTGCATGCTGATTCTAGTTTAGCCTTGTTCCTTGCTGGAAATGTCGTCTTTGAAAGTATTCTTCGCGCCGCCCCGGCCCGGGCGCTTGTCCTTGATCGGGCCGGCCTTCTGATTTTTCGCCGCCTGGGCGGCGAAATTGCGCCTGGGCGGAGGTTCGATGCGTTTGCGGGCCACGGCGGTCAGGCTACGGAAGAATATAGGCTTTCTTGATGTAGTCGAGCAGCGGAAAGTCCTTCTTCAGGTACTCGTTTCCCTCCCGCTGGATGCGGTTCTGATCGGGACCGCCGCCATTGGGCGCGCCCTCGCCGTACCCGGCATAAAAGTTCGCGACGACGCTCATCCCTTCCACCACGCGGCCGAACGGCGTGAATCCGCGGGAATCGAGCGTGTCGTTGCGGCCCAGGTTGATGAAGATCTGCGTGGTGCGCGTGTTCGGACCGGCGTTGGCGAAGGTGACCGTGGCGGGAGCGTTCGATTGCAGCGGAGGATCGTCGCCGATGTTGGCGTCGCGCCACTTGGCGTCCATGGCGGGATCGCCTTTCAATCCGAACTGCACCACGAATCCGGGCAGCACGCGAAATGCCCGGTTATCGTCGTAGAAGCCGCCCTTGACCAGTTCGTGAAAGCGATCCGCTCCCAGGGGCGCCCAGGAACGGTCGACGTCAATGACGAAGTTGCCCTTGGAAGATTCGAATTTGGCCTTGTAACGGGGAGGGGCCTGGGAGGCGCATCCCATCAGACACGCGAAGGCGAGCGCCGCGCCGGCGGTGAGTTTCCTGTTCATCGGGTACTCTTCAATTCTACTTCGTGGGCTTCCTGGACACTAGCGCCGCCAAGGCGCAGACCACCGCCATGCCGGCCAGCGTGAAGAAAACCTCGCGGTACCCGCCGGCCAGGTCGTTCGCCTGCTTGGCCCGTTCGATGATGGCGGCGAAATAGCCGGGGACGGTGAATCCCGCCACGCCCCACGCGGTGAACATCAGCCCGTAGTTGGCGCCGATGTTCTTGGAACCCCAGAATTCGGCGGTGAGCGATGGCATGATGGCGAGGAATCCGCCGTAGCAGAATCCGATCAGGCACAACCCCGCAAGCACCGGCCAGAAAGATCCCGCCGCCGGCATGAGCACGGCGCAGACCACGGTGTAGATCGCGCACATGGCGAGCAGCGCCTTCGTGCGGCCCACCTTGTCCGACGCCGTTCCCCAGCCGAGCCGGCCGAGTCCGTTGAAGATCGACACGATGCCCAGCGCCGCGCCCGCCGTCATCGCCATGCCCTTCGAACCGATCTCGCGGAACAGCGGGACCGCTTCAGGGATGATCGTGAGACCGATCCCGCTGCCGAGGAAGTAGACGACCCAGGCGGCGTAGAATTGCCAGGAACCGAGCATTTCGCCGGACGAATAGTCGGCGCGGCGGGCTCCAACGGCGGCCGCGGGCGGGTTCCAGCCCTCGGGTCTCCAACCGGGTGGAGGCACTTTGAACATCTGCGCGCATCCGGTGACCACAACGAACAGCAGCGCCGAGAGGATTAGAAAGGTGCGCGGAATCGTTTCCTTGTACTGGGCCGGATCGGAGCCCATCAGCGCTTCCAACAACGGACCGAACAGCAGCGGTCCCAAACCGAATCCCATCACGGCCATTCCAACCACCAGACCGCGCTTGTCGGGGAACCACTTCACACAGGTCGCGATCGGCGTCACGTACGCGAATCCCACGCCGAGCCCCGCCACCACGCCGTAGGCGAACTTCAGCCCGTCCGGCGTATCGCCGATCAGCCCCGCGAGCAGACACCCTAGTCCCAACAGGACGCCGCCCACGGTCCCGACCAGGCGCGGTCCCTTGCGATCCTGCCAGATTCCGGCCCCGATCATCGCCAGCGTGAAGAACGCGTTCGCCCATCGATACGGGGCGATCGTCATCGTCTTGTCCCAGCCATAGGCTTGCGCCAACGGCCCCCGGAACACGCTCCATGCGTAGATGATGCCGAGACAGACCTGCATGAGCACCGCCGCGCTTGCCAGCGTCCAACGGTTCGAAACTTTCTGATCCATGTGGTCTGGCGATTATATCGTGGCCGCCAAGCTTGGCGATAATAGGGATATGCTCAGAGCGCTGTTGCCGATGCCCCTGCTCTGCCTCTTGCTCGCGGAAAGCCCCGAGACCGCGGCGACGCAACGGAAGATCGACCAGTTGGAGAACGACCGCGTTCCGCCGAACTCGAAGGTCTACTTCTCACAGCGAGAGATCGACACTTACGTGACGGATCTGATGCGCAAGGAAACCGGCGACGGCGTGCGCAACCCGAAGCTACGGTTGGGGACGAATCGGGCCACTGGCACCGCGGTGGTGAATTTCGTGAAGCTCCAAACGGACAAGGGACAGCCGCCCGGTTTCTTCATCGGACTGCTGCTTCGCGGCGAGCACGAGCTGGGGGTCAGCGTGCACGGGCGCTCGGGCGGCGGCCAAGCGCAGGTGGACGTCGACGAGGTAACCATCGACGGGCTTGTGATTCGCGGCAAGACCCTCGATTTGTTGATCGATTATTATTTGACGCCGCGCGTGCCCGACGTCAAGATCGGCAAACCGTTCCAACTGAAGCACGGCGTGGACCGGTTCGAGACGACGCCCGACGGCATAACGCTGTTCACCGGACCGGCAAAGCCGGCGGCGGCCGCCAAATGACCAGGCTGGGACTGGATTCGTACTCGATCCGGGCCTGGAAGTGGAAGGCGCTGGAACTGCTCGGCTACGCGGCTTCCTTGAAGCTGGACGCGGTGCAGATTTCCAACGTGGCCGAGTACGAGAGCCTGGAACCGCGGCATCTGGCGAAGGTGAAGGATCGCGCGGCGGAACTCGGCATCGCGATCGACGGCGGAACCGGTTGCATCTGCCCGACCGCCAAATCGTGGAACCCACGCCAAGGCGATCCGGCCGATTACCTGAAGCAGGGCCTGCGCGTGGCCAAGGCCGTGGGAGCCTCGTCGATGCGCTGCTTCATCGGATCGCCCGCCGACCGGGCGGCGGTTCCGGACGTCCCCATGGAGAAACATGTCGAAGCCACGCTGAAGGTCCTGCGGGCGGCTCGTTCGGAAGCGTTGGATCTCGGCGTGAAAATCGCGATCGAGAACCACGGCGACCTCTCCGCGCGCGAGTTGCGCGATCTAATCGCCGCCGCCGGCAAGGACTTCGTGGGCGCGTGCCTCGATACCGGGAATCCGGTATTGATTTGCGAGGATCCTCTGCTGTCGCTCGAGGTGCTGGGTCCGTACACCGTCACCACGCACATCCGCGATTCCGTCGTGTTCGAGCATCCACGAGGCGCGGCGGTGCAATGGGTCGCCTGGGGCGAGGGCTCGATCGACTGGAAGCGGTTCCTCGCGCGCTACCGGGAGATCTGCCCGGGCGCCGCGATGCAGCTCGAGGTGATCACCGGCCGGGCGCCGCAAGTGAACCCGTATTTCGAGCCGGCGTTCTGGAAGAGCTACCCCACACTGCCCGCCTCCGACTTCGCCAGGTTCGCGCAATTGGCGAAGAACGGGCATCCGTTCATGGGCAACATGGTCATCGGCGACGTTCGGGGAGCGGCCCCTCCGCCGGAGTTGGCGGAGCCGCTGAAGCTCCAGCAGCGGCGCGATTTGGAGCGAAGCGTGGAGTACGCCCGGAAGACGCTCGGACTCGGCGTGCGCGCCTGATCGATCGCCGCCCATCTGCCTCAGCGTCGCACGGGATTCACGAACGCGCCATTGCCGGCGATATCCCAGAGCGCGATCCGCGCCCACTTCCAGTCCTTCGCGGCCGTCTTCCATTCGAACGCCGCCTCTCCGAACGGACGCGTCTTGTCGAGCGCGAACGTCTCGGTGTGGATGGCCGCGCCGTCGCCCCAAACGATTTCACCGAACGCCAGCGGGAACGTCCAGCGCGCCTTCACCTTCGCCACGACCGCCGCCGGATCGGCCGTCGAGATCGACACATCGGGCAATAACACCTCGCCCATCGACACGAAGAACTCGCCCCGCCGCACCGCGTCGAGCATCCGGCCGTAGTTGTCGAAGTCCGGCAACTCCGGCATCCGGACGTAATTGGCGTTCATGTGAGCATACAGTTCGTGGGTGGACTCGATGTGGAACATGTCGGTCTCGGCGATCGCGCGTTTGGGCAACCCCCAGTTGTTCATGTCGTCCAGCAGCCGCAACGATCGCAGACCCTGCCGGATAGACGACGGGTCGGACGGCATCGCCTTCCAACCGGCGCCGAAGAAATGGGGGTCGAGGAAGAAATCCGTCTGGCGCACCTTGTCCGGATACTCGTAGGAACTCTTGGTTCGCGGGTGCGTCTGATAGATGATCCCGTTCTCCCGCCGGGTCATTTCGATCACGTCCTCCGGCGAGCCCACGTGATAGACCTTGCCATAAGTGGGGTGCTCGCGCACGAGCGGTCCGGGGGACTGCTTGCCCATGAACCACAGCACCTTCCTGGGGAAGAACACCGACCAATGGCCGCCGAGATGGACGTTGGCCTCCTCGGAAGGGATGAGCAGAAAGCGCGAGTCGGACTGTTTCCGGCACATGCGGTAGTACGCGTCGAGTTCCCGCAGCCGTAGATCGCCCAGGTCCTGCGGATGACCGTCGCCATGGAAGTCGGCGGTGATCGCCGCGTCGATGCCCATGTCCATCAACACTTGGCGGAAGGGCGGCTCCCACTCCTCGCCCCGGTCGAGCGCCTGGATCGTATAACCCCAATGCCAGTGAGAAGTAAGCGTCTTGTAACCTGGCAGCGCGCGAAAGCGGTCGCGATTGGTGAACCGGAGCGCTTCGTCCAGCGCGACATCGCCTTCGCGATCGGATACCCACAGGAACATCCCCATGCGTTGCGCGGTTCCTGGAGGAGCGTTCAGCCACGGATAGTACAGGCCCGCGCCGTCGTCGTTCGGCTGGCGGATACCGAGGCCGGTCTCGCCCGTACCCGCGCGGCCGCCCCAACCGTGATGCCAGACATATCCGGCGTTGGTGGTGTAGTCGCGTGGCGCGATGTAAGCATGGGGCGGCGGAAACACGACGACGCTGCCGCCATCGGTCTTGGCCGCCAGCGCGCGGTAGCGGACCCGCTCCGTGCGCCTGTCGGGACCGTCGGTCATGGCCCGCTGGAGAACGCCGCTGGTGTCGTAATAGTAAATCGGCGCGGCAACCTCCCGCTTTCCCAGACGTACGAAGGCGGCGGGAGCGGCGAACTTGATGCCCGCGTCGTACAGATACGCCGTCATCGGCTCCTGCGTCGAAGCAACCGCGTCCTGACGGATCAGCCGGGATCCGGGATAGAACGTGTATACGATGGCGCCCGAAAAGATGCCCATCCGGAAGCCCTCGAAGGCGGCCTCGACGCGGTCGCCCACCGTGCGGACCTTGGCTCCCGAGGCTTGAAACGCGGCTTCGAACCGGCGCGTGCCGTTCGGGTCGTTGCCGGGGAAATCGAAGAACTCCTCGAATCCCGCGCGGCCGCGGCGCTTGCCGGTGCTCGCCCAGTACTGCGGCCGGGCATTTCGCAGCACGGTCTTACCGCCCACCAGGACGCTAGCCAGCACGGGCTTGGTATTGTCCAGTGAGAAGTCAGCCGTCCACGCACGGCCGGTTTCGTCCGGCCAGCGGACCGTCAGAACCGGACCGGCAACGGTTACCGAGACAGGACCTGGACGCACCTCCGACAGATCCGCCTCGAACAAGGCGGCGCGGCTCGGCATCGCGAGCAGGACGAGCAGCCATGGACGCATTCAGAGGCCTAGTATACAGCCGCCCGCCGTGCGCTGGTAGGATAAACCGGTATGCCGGTTTCGAAAGCGTTGAGCGCCGCCGTTCTCATGGCCCTGCCCCTGTTGGCCCAGCCGGTGGTTGCGCCGGGCGCGCGTCCGGTCAATGAAGGCAAGATCGGCGCGGGCGAGGGTCCGGCGTGGTCGCCGGCCGGGGAACTGTTCTTCACCGGCGCGGGCGGGATCTGGCGGCGGGACGCGGTCGGAAAGACCAGCGTCTTCCGCGCGCCTCCGAACGGCGCCAACGGGCTGTTGTTCGATCCGCAAGGGCGGCTGATCGCGTGCGAGCCCGGCAACCGCCGCGTCACGCGCACCGAACGGGACGGATCGGTAACGATCCTGGCCGATCGTTATCGAGGGAAACGCTTCCACTCGCCCAACGACCTCACGATCGACTCGCGGGGCCGCATCTACTTCAGCGACCCGCGCTATGGGCGGCGCGACGGCATGGAGATGGAGGAAGAGGGAGTCTACCGGATCGACGCACCCGGCCGCGTGGAGCGTGTGCTCGGGCTCGAGGTGGAGCGCGCCAACGGGGTGCTCGTCTCCCTGCGGGACGAGTTCCTGTACGTGGCCGGCAACAACAACAACAAAGTGGGCGGCGAGCGAAAGCTGTGGCGGTTCGCGCTCCGCGCGGACGGCTCGGTGGACGTGGCGAGCCGGAAGCTCCTATTCGATTGGCTGGATGGACGCGGCCCGGATGGCGTCAAGATGGACAGCCTCGGCAGGCTGTTCGTCGCCGCCGGTTTGAACCAGGCGCACCCTCCGTTCGAGTCCGCCGAACGGTTCAAGGGAGGAATCTACGTCCTTTCGCCGGAGGGAAAACTACTCGACTTCATCGCCATCCCGGTGGACGAGGTGACCAACTGCGCTTTCGGCGGCGAGGATCGAAGGACCCTGTTCGTCACCGCGGGCGGCACGCTGTGGAGCGTTCGGCTGGCATCGCCGGGACGGTAACGGCCGGATGCGTTACCGGGTGGCGGCCGCCGCCGTCACCGCCTGCCCGTCCGATACGCGATCGTCGGGATGTGAAATCACGGAATCCCCCGGTTTGACGCCCTCCAGGATCTCCGCCGCCAGTCCGTTGCGATGCCCCACTTTGACCGGCCTCCGCCGCGCGACCGCGCCGTCGACCGCGAACAGCGCCCAGCCGCCGTTCCAGCGGAACAGCGAACTGGCGGGAACCTGCGTCACGCCGGAGCCTTCCCACAACAGGAACACCGCCTCCACCCGGTAGCCCTCGCCAAGCCGCCGCCACTCCTCCTCGGGCGACACGATGTCGCACAGCACGCGAACCCGCTGCTCCTCGACGCCCAAGGCCGAGATCTTGGTGAACCCGGTGGGCTCCACCATGCGGACCCGCGCCTGCAACGGCCCGCCGCCGCCCCAGCGCACCAATTCGAGCGCCGTGCCGGCCGCGAGCCTCACGGCGTCTTGCGACAGCACTTCCACCGACACCTCGAGCGCACGCGTGTTGCCGATCTCGAGAATCGCCTCGCCCGGCCCAACGACGCCTTCGCTATCCTTGGCGACGCGCAACACGCGCCCGGAAACCGGCGACGCCACCACGATCGTCTCGCCGCCCTGTTGGCGCCGCACACCGGGATTCGAGATCGACGCACGAGCGGCCTCGATCTCGGCTCGCGCCCGCTCGATTTCGGCACGCGCGCTCTCCACCGACTGCGCCGACGCCGCTGACACAGCCTCCGTACGGCGGGCCTCGGCGCGAGTCCGCTCGCTACGTTCCGCGGCGATATCGCCCGACGCCAGTAACTTCTCATCCCTCACCAGTTGTTGTTTCCAGTAGCCTGCCTCCACGGCGGCCGCTTCCTGTTGCTTGCGAGCCGACGCCAGCCGGGCCTCCGCGCCTTGGCGCGCCGCCTCCGCCGAGCGAACCCGCGCCTCGCCCTCGGTGGAACGGCGCGCGTCGAGCACTTCCGCCCGCAACGGTTCGAGCGTGGCCACGGTCTGCCCGGCCGCGATGGCGTCACCCGCCTTCCACACGTGCCGCCGCAGGAAGCCGGCCACTGGCGCGGACACCGTGAAACGGTCGCGGAGACGTGTCTTGCCTTCCTCTTCCACGGTCTCGCGCATGGGCCCGGCGGAAGCCGTCGCGACCTCCACCTCCACCGGCTGAGGCTGCATGCCTTTGTAGACCGCCGTGGCGATACCCGCGGCGAGCGCGGTCAAGACAATGGTTCGAGTCCACTTCATTCGTTTTTATTCGCGAGTCTTCAGGGCTTCCACCAAGTCGAGCTTGTCGAGCTTCCTCCGCACCACCAGTCCGCTCCCCACGGCGGCGATCAGCACTACCAGAGTAGCGAACGAGTATGACCAGGGCGCGGTTACCGTGGGTATGCGGAACAAATCGGACTGCGACGCTTCCGCCATGAACTTGGCCAGCTTGGCGCCCATCCACAGCCCGAGCGGGATCGCCGCCAGCACCAGCACCGCCAATTCGCCGAGCAGGATGAAGGAGATCTCGCCACGCGTGTAACCGAGCACGCGCAGGCTCGCCAACTCGCGATTCCGCTCGCTGAACGCGATACGCGCCGTGTTGTAGATGACTCCCACGGCAATCGTGGCCGCCAGTATCGTATTGAAGAACGCGAAAATCAGCATTTGCCGCGCCATCGTCTCGTAGAACGCCCGCAGCATCCGGGCGCGCGATACGGTGCCGGCGACCACGGGCATGTCGCGCAACCGGCGCTGGATTTCAGGCAGCTTCTCCTTGTCCGCGGCAAGATAGGCGCCGGTGATCGCGTGTCCCTCTCGCAACAGGCGGTTGAGCCCCGACCGCTCCATGTACACCGCCACGCCGATCCACTCCTTCACCACGCCCACCACCGGCGCCTCCAATGTCAGGCGGCGTGTGTCGAGCGTCTCGACGGTCACGCTGTCGCCGGGGCGCAATCCCAGGATCCCGGCCAGGTGATCGGTCATCAGGATGCCCTGCGACGGCAGTTCCACCGGTACGCCCCTGGCGTCCAGAAGTCGGCGCAAATCGCCGCCATTGTCGAACCCCTGGAGTCCGGTGCGGTAGGTCCGGTGGCCGTTCCGCAACCGCACGGGCACGGACCGGACGGGCTCCACCAGTCTCACGCCGGGAATCGAAGAGAGCGAATAGACCGCCCTCTCGGAAACCGCCTCCGGAAAGGTCAACATCAGCTCGTCGCGCTGGGCGCGGTGGAACTGGAAGTAGACCATGAAGTCGACCGCGCCGCTCCAGAAGCCGCCCATCACGAGGATAGCGGCGGAGAAAGAGATCCCGGTGATCGAGAGCAGAGCCTTCACGGGCCGCCGCTCGAGGTTGCGCAGGATCATCCGCGTGGGCTGCGAGATCCCGCGGCCCAATCCGAGCTTCTCGAGGATGGTGGGACGGAACTGTCCGGGCGACGCCGGCTGCATCGCCGCCGCCGGAGCTTCGCGCGCGGCCCGCGCCACCGCTTGCACCGCGCCGATCGCGGCGGCGGCGATCCCGATCGCCAGCGCCTTCAGCGCCACCTCCGGGCGCACGACGAAGTCGAGGTAGGGGAACCGGTAGAACTCCATATACATCGCGCACATCCCCTTGGCCATCCACGCTCCCGCGGCGACGCCCATCGCGACGCCCACGAGCACGATCAGAGCGGTGAACTGCAGGAAGTGGACGGCGATGGCCGTGGTGGAATAGCCGAAGGCCTTGAGGATCGCGATCTGCGTGCGTTGCGTCGCCATCAGCCGCGACACCACCACGTTCAGAAGGAACGCGGCCACGGAGAGAAAGATCAACGGGAACACCGTCGCCATGGTCTGGAGCTGTTTGAACTCCTCCGACAGATACCGGTGGGACACCTGATCCGCGCGGCCGTGGGCGCCCAGACCGCCGTAAGGTTCCAGCACCGCGTCGATGCGCGCGATGGCATCCTCGGCGCGCGCGCCATGTTCCAGCGCGACGGACAATTGGTTGAACGATTCCCTGGCGCCGCTGGCCGCCTCGAGAGGCTCGCGATTCATCCACAGGATGGCGTAGCTCTTGAAGTCGGGGATGATCGAACCCGGTGGCAACTGATAGATGAATTCCGGCGACGAGGCGACGCCCGTGATATCGAGCTTCTTACGGCGGCCGTAGATGGTGGCTTCGAGCGAATCGCCTGGACGCAACCGGTGCGCGGCGGCAAACCCGTCCGACACCATTACCTCCCGGTCGCGCCCCGGCTCGGGCAGGCGCCCTTCCTTTAGATAGAGCGCGTTCAGCACGCCCGTCCCCCGATCGGGGACGGACAGCACTTGCGCGGTCACCGGGTCGGGAAACGACGGCAGATTCAGGTTCGCCGACGCGGCCACGCGCGCCTCCACCGACCGGACGCCGGGCAACGCCGCGATCCTCGCCAGCACTTGGCGAGGCGCCCGCTTGCAGGCGCCGAACACGTCGCCGAAGCGGTACTCCCGATAGAGCCGCGCCTGCGTGGAACGCAGCGTGTCGAGCGTCGCCGTGGAGAGCACGTAGGTGGCGGTTCCCCCGGCGATCACCGCCGCGATGGCCAACACCTGGCCTTTCAGCGCGAACAGTTCGCGGAACAGCTTGCGGTGCAGCGCGGTCATCGTGTCACCAGTGCAGTTCGCGCGGCGGGCGGCGATCCGTGTTCACGTCCACCGAATGGATGGCGCCGTTGCTCATGTGCACGATCCGGTCCGCCATGCGCGCGATATCGGCGTTGTGGGTGATCACCGCCGTCGCCGTGCCAAGCGTGCGATTCACAGTGTCGATGGCCTCGAGCACCAGCACGCCGGTTTCCGAATCCAGGGCGCCGGTGGGCTCGTCGCACAGCAGCACCGAGGGGCGTT
>SYLY01000022.1 GCA_005808475.1 Acidobacteriota bacterium | reverse complement strand
CATGGAAGCGCGCTCCCAACTGCGCCACAGGCCCCTCCGGACGTACATCTCAAGTATACTACAGGCTTCATGAATCGCGACGCCGCCTGGTCCATCGTGTGTGAGTTCATCCGCTCGGAAAGCCTCCGCAAACACGCCCTCGCCGTCGAGACCTGCATGCGGGCCGCGGCCCGCCAATTCCAGGCCGACGAAGACCTCTGGGGCGTCACCGGGCTCCTGCACGACTTCGACTGGGAGATCCATCCCACCCTCGACGAGCATCCAACGAAAGGCGAGCCCATCCTCGCCGAACGGGGCGTTTCCGCCGGGATCCGCCGCGCGATCCTCTCGCACGCTTCCTACACCGGTGTCGCGCGCGAATCCGCCATGGAAAAGGCGCTCTTTGCCTGCGACGAACTCGCCGGTTTCCTCACCGCGATCTCCTACGTCAAGCCGGGACGCAGCATCCATGAGGTGGACGTCGCGGGCGTGCGGAAAAAGATGAAGGACAAGGCGTTCGCCCGCGCCGTCAATCGCGACGACATTATCAACGGAGCCGCCGAACTCGGCGTCGAACTCGACCGCCACATAGGTTTCTGCATCCAGGCCATGCAGGCCAACGCCGAGGCGCTGGGCCTCCAGGGCACGGCGAGCCCCGCCTAGCGCGGATCGCCGAGATCGTACGCGTTGGTCGCGCGCAGCGTCAGCCGGTACGATCCCAGGTTGTTCTGCCAGTGCCGGTTGTCCTGGATCGCGTAGTAGAGGCGGCCCGCCGGCAATCCGGTCTTGGACGACTTCACGCCTGCCACCCAGGTCTCGCCGGCCGCGCCCGCGCGCGCCACCAAGGCGCCGAACGGGTGGCCCTCGAACAGATTCGACTTGTAGTTGCCGCCCGGCTTCTTCAGCCCGTCCGGATCGCTGGTCCAGCTATCGTCGTTCCACGACAGGCGGACGAAGCCGCGCGCCGACGAAGTCAACGAAGATTGCGGCGTCACGGCGACGCCCGTGTCCAGGAATTCGATCTGCTGTGAATGGCGCAGCGCGTGGACATCCGCGGTCCGCTCCACCACCGCGCGCAGCACCGCCAGCCGGCGCACATCGGACACGGGGATCGTCTTCGATCCTCCGGCGGTCTTGACGATCAGGTCCGCTCCCGCGAACTCGCCGCGGGATTCGCGGCCGTCCGCGGTGCGCAACAGATCGGCGGTGCGGTCGAGGCCGTCCTGAGTGCCCGTGGCGATGCGCTCGAACAGACGGTAGTAGTGTGCGGGTTCTCCGACGGCGGAGTCCTTGTACGACTTCAGAAGTGGAGTAAGCACGGGCAATCCGATGTCGACGAGCGTGGCGATGCCCGCGTCGCGCTGCTTGCGATCGGCGCCGGCGGCCCCGGTCAATCCCGCCGCTATCCGTTCGGATTCTCCCGGCGACGCTGCGTCGCCGGCGTGGATCGAGAGGATGTTGCGTACGGGGACCTGGCGTCCGGCGAACGTGACGGCCTTCGCGCCAGGCGAGCCGTCGATAGTTTCGCCGGACTTCAAGAGAATGGAAACGGTTTCGCCCTTGCCGGCCAGAGCGGCGGCAAGGGCGAAGGAAGCGAGCCGGAGGGTGCGGTTCATCAGAACCGGTAGTATAACCCGAATTGGAGCAACCGGCGCGAATTGAACGTTGCGGTGACCCGTCCGAACGTGGTCTGATTGATGTCGAACCGGGTGGTGGCGTCGGTTTCCGAGCCGACCCAGAACGACGGGTTGTTGAGCAGGTTGAACGCTTCCGCGCGGAACTCCACCGAGTGGCGTTCCATGAACCGGAAGGTCTTCAGCACGCTGGTATCGAGGCTGAAGTTCCACGGGCCGGAGAACATGCGGCGCTGGAGAGTGCCGAGCGCGCCGGCTCCCGGGTTGTAGAACAACTGGCCATTGAACGCGGCCGAGCCGTCCGAGGACACGCCGCGGTTGTCCGCTCCGAGGGCCGAGGTGTTCACGAAGAAGGGACCGTTGCCCGTCATGACCAGGCGGCCCACCTGTTGGTCGAGCTGGCTCTTGTTCGCCAACGCGATCGCGGTGTTTCTGCCGATGGAGCGGCCGCCGCGGTTGAGCGTGCCCCGGTTGGAGAAGATCGAGAACGGCGTGCCGGACGTGTAGTTCATGATGCCTCCCACCAGCCATCCGCCGAGGACCTTATCCGCGACGCCGGTCATCTCGAACCGCTTGCCCTTGCCCACGGGAAGCTCGTAGAAGCCGTTCGCCTTGATCACGTGCGTGAGGTCGAACGGCGCGCGCGCCCGTTCGACCTCGGGGCTGCCCAGGTCCAGGTACGGCTCGAACCGGTTCTGGTCGTCGCCGATCGCGTTGCTGAGCACCTTCGAGAACGAGTAGTTGGCCTGGAAGTTCAGCCCCTTGCTCATCTGACGGCGGAAGTCGAACTGGAGGGCGTGGTAGGTGGAATCGCCGCCGTTGGTAATGATGTTGGCGCCGAGGATGTTCGGATTCCGGAAGAAGTTCACCTGGTCGTTCAGACCGTTGGTCTGGTAGAGCTCGCCGAGCGAGCCCACTTCACCCTGCCGGATCTGCTGCTGCACGGTGGCGTTGTCGAGCAGTCCGCCCAGGGTCAGGCGCGGAAACACGGTGAGCTGCTGGCTGCCGGAGATCGCCGCGTTGTAAGCGGGATTGAAGCCCCGGCCGACCGCGAGCGAAAGGAAGCCGTTCGACTGGGCTCGCCGGAAATCGTCGAGGAAGCCGTTCTCCCGGATGACGACCTGGTTGTAGTCGAGCGCGCGGATCAGTTTGGTTCCATGATTGCCCACGTAGCGCAGTTCCACGATGTTCGCCTTGATCTGATGCTGCACTCCAAGGCTCCATTGCTGCACGTAGGGAGTCCGCATTCCGGGATCGGGCAGTCCGGCCGCGGCGCCGGCGTTGAGGGCGTAGTTGTCAGCCAGGGTTAGCGGAACCTTGAACGTAGGGGATGGGACTGGAAGCTTGGCGGCCAGCGTCGCCGTCTGGCGCAAGATCTGGTTCGTCTGCGCCAGGCCGTTATTGGTGCCGATGTTGTTGCGAATCGCGGTGATCGAATCGTCGTTGCCGTACGAGATCGAGTAGCCCGCGCGAACGGAGGTGCGTCCGCCTCCGGTCGGGTCCCAGGCGATGCCGATGTTCGGCGCGAAGTTGTTGCGGTCCGCGTTGTAGAACGGCCGGCCCGTGTCGCCGCCGGCGTAGTCGATGGTGGCGTTGGGATCCAGCAGGGTCGCGATGGCGTTGCCGCCGGTCAGCCGGGGCAGTAGGAACAGCCCGTTCTTCTCGTTGAGCCGGGTCCAGTATTCGTATCGCAGGCCCAGCGTGAGAGAAAGCCGCTTGTTCACCTTCCAACGGTCCTGCAGGTATCCGGCATAGGTGTCGTAGGTAAATTCACGCCGCTCGGGCGCACCGGCGACGAAGCCCGAGGTCCGGCTGGTGACGTTGAACGAACGTGTGGCGCTGGTGACGATGCCGCCCAGGGTGGAATAGAGGTTATTGGCGAACGTGATGTCCTGCGCGCGAACGCCCGGCAGGTCGGCGGCGGTGAACCCGGTGGTGTTGGCCGCACTGATGCCGGTGGTGTAGTCGGTGAGGATGCCGCCGTCGTTGAACGGCGTCGTGCGGATCGCCTGGGATTGGAATCCGAACGACAGCTCATGGCGGCCCTTGATCCACTGGGCGTTGTCCTGGATCGTGTAGGTGTCGGTGTCGCGCCCCTGCCGCAGGAACCGGTTCTGCGGTGTGCTGAAGATCGTCGTTGGCACCGTCACCAGGAACTCGGGATACGCGTTCGACACGTTGAAGATTCCCGGCGCCAGCGCGAACCCGCCTCGCACCTCATTGGTGAGTTGCGGCGAAAGCGTCCACCGCCACGCCAGAGCCACCAGCTTGCCCGGGTTTTCATTGGAAACCGGAGGGACAGCCGAGTAGAAGTTGCCGAGCGTGGGCCGTTCGGTGACTTCCTTGGTGTAGTTGAAGGTGCCGGTGATGTTGTGGTTGCTGCTCTTGTAGTAGTCCCACCGAGTCACGAACTGATCGCGGTTGTTGTTGCCCCGCGCGTTGAACCGGTAGCCGCTGGTATTGAACCCGTCGCCGGTCTCCGTGGTGTTCGGCGGAGGCAACTGGTCGATGAACGACTGGATCGTCGGGTCGACGCGCACGTTGCGCGAGTTCAGCAGGTTCGCCGTAGTGCGCGTTCCGCCGGTGGTCAGGTAGTTCAGCGTGCCTCGCTTGGCTTCCGGAGTCAAGACGGTGCGCAGCACCGAACTCTGCTGCTTCAGCCGGTAGACTTCGTAGTTGGCGTAGAAGAACAGCTTGTCGCGGACGATCTTGCCGCCTAGCGCCCCGCCCACCTGATTCAGGTTGAGGAACGGCTTGGCGACGCCCGCGCGGTTGTTGAACCAGTCGTTGGCCGAGAACTTGTTGTTGCGGTTGTACCAATACGCCGCGCCGTGATATTCGTTGGAGCCCGACCGCGTCGACAGCACGATCTGCGCCGCGCCGCCGCCGATCGTCGATGCCGCGTTGCCGACGGCGACGGTCATCTCCGAGATCTGGTCGATCGTCGGGCGGAACGGCATGTAGTCGAGCGCGTTGGTGCGGATGAAGTTGTCCTGGATGTTGACGCCGTCCAGTGTGACGTTGGCGAGCGATGTTCGCAGGCCGTTGATCACCGTGGGGCCGCGGCCGGAACTCACGCCCGCCTGCGTCAGGAACAGGTTGCTCACCTGCCGCCCGAGCACGGGCAGGTTCTGAATCTGCTCGCGGGTAACCGTCGTGGACAACTCCGCGTTGGTCAATTGAACCTGCTGGACGTCGGCTGTCACTTCCACCAACTGCTGCGAGGAAGCCACTTCCAGCTTGATCTCGCCGACGCCGGTCGTGCGGATGGGGTCGACCTTGACCTGCCGTTGGATCACCTTGGCAAAGCCGGTCATCTCCACCGTGACGTCGTAGAGGTCCGGCCGTAGCGCGATGAACGAGAACAACCCGGCGCCGCTCGTTTTGGTCGACACCAGCGCCTGTTGACCGCCGGCGATGGATAATCCTACTATCGCGTTCGGAACGGGGGCGCCGCTTTGGTCGACCACCGCCCCGGAGAGCGATCCGGACACTTGAGCCGCCGCTGGCGCAACGGCCAGCAGGCAAATAGAAAAAATGGACGCGATACGTTTCCCAACCATCGCAATCTCCTTTAGGAGCTAGAGTTGTTATGAGGATAGCATTCATGGGTGGCGGGAACATAGAAACGGAAGTGAAGATCGCCGTCGCGGCAGCGGACGAGGCGCGCCGGCGGATTCTCGCGGCAGGGTTCGCCGAGATCCAGGAGCGAAGCTTCGAAGCCAACGACATTCTCGATTGGCCGGGCAATTCGTTGCGATCGCAAGGCCGTCTGCTGCGGGTGCGCAACGCCCGCGGCGAATGCATCCTGACGTACAAGGGACCCGCCGCCGGCGAGAAGCACAAGTCGCGCGAGGAGATCGAAACGCGCGTCGCCGATCCCGCCAATCTCGCGGCGATCCTCGAGCGGCTCGGCATGTCGCGCACGCTACGCTACGAGAAGTACCGCACCGAGTTCGCGAGGCCCGGCGATGCCGGAGTCGTCACCATCGACGAGACGCCCATCGGGGCGTTCCTCGAGCTCGAGGGGCCGCCCGATTGGATCGACGCGACGGCGAAGCGGCTGGGCTTCGACGAGTCCGCCTATGTGACGCTGTCCTACGCGCGCCTCTACACGGAGTGGTGCGCCGCCCAGGGGCGCGAGCCCGGCATCGGCATGGTGTTTACGGCTTCGGCTCCACCTCGGGATAGTTGACGCCCAACTGCTCGAGGTACGTCTTGTACCGCACAGGGTCGTAGCGGAGCTTCTTCAACTGAGGCGCGAACCGCTCCATCTTCTCCTTGTTGAGCTCGATGGGCGCCTTGGTTCCCGCGGGGATCAGCGATTTCCACTGCGTTTCTTTCGTCTGCTGGGCGAAGTACTCCTTGGCGGCCTTAACCAGTTCCGGCTTGGTCATCAGATCGAGCACCGTCATCGCGTGCGCCTTGGCGCCCACCGTGGCGCCCTTGTGCGCGATCGGAGTCGCCATCGCGATGCCGCTCGACCAGTGATGTCCGATCATGCCGGGGATGTTCCCCGGATATCGCAGCACCACGGTCGGCAGGTTCCACGACACCTCCGAGATGTCGTCCGATCCACCGCCGGTGAGCCGGTCGGGCTTGGATTCGGAAATCTCGGGAATCTTGGTCTTGAGCCCTTCCACCTTCGACTTCATCATCGCCTGCGCGGCGCGCGCCATCTTCTCGTCGTCCGCCGACCATTGTGGCATCCCGGTCTTTTGGATATTCGCGTGGAGGGCTTCCGCCACGGGCTTGTTGAAGTGGCCGGGCCAGGTGGCGCCCAGCACGCGCTCGGTCATGGTGGTCTCCGTCATGTCGGCGGCCGCGCGCGCGATTTTGGTTCCCACCGCGTGCAGTTCGTTGAGCCGCTCGTAATCCCATTCGCGGAAGAAGTACCAGACGGTGGCCTCCGGCGGAACCACGTTCGGCTGGTCGCCGCCGTGCACGATCACGTAGTGCGAGCGATGTTCCGGCCGTATGTGCTCGCGGCGGTAGTTCCAGCCGGCGTTCATCAGTTCCACCGCGTCCAGCGCGCTGCGGCCCATCCAGGGCGATCCCGCGCTATGCGCGCTGCGGCCGTGGAAGCTGTACTGGGTGGACACCAGTCCGGAACCGCTCGGAAAGCCGAAGCCCGTGTTGAACTCGTTCGAAATGTGGCTGGACAACATGATCTCGAGATCCTTGAACAGCCCCGCGTTCACCATGTAGGTGCGGCTGCCGAGTAGTTCTTCGGCGACGCCCGGATACACGCGGATGGTCCCCGGAATCTTGTACCGCTCCATCAGGTTCTTCGCGACAATCGCCGCGGTGACATTCACCGCCTGTCCCGCGTTGTGCCCCTCGCCGTGTCCCGGACCGCCCGGGATCAGCGGCGCGCGATACGCCACGCCGGGCTTCTGCGACGTTTCCGGCAGCCCGTCGATATCGGCCATCAGTCCGATCACCGGCTTGCCCGAACCCCACTCGGCGACGAATCCGGTGGGCATGCCCGCCACGCCGCGAGTGACGCGGAAGCCTTCCTTCTCGAGCAGTCCGGTGACGTAGTTCGCCGTCTCGAACTCCTGGTAGCCGAGTTCGGAGAAGCTGAAGATCGAGTCCACCATTTGTTGCGTGAACACGCGGCGCGACTCCACCATCTCCTGGGCCGCCTGTTTCAGCACATCGGCGGGCGGAGTTTGCGCCGTGCAGATCGCGCACAGCAAAGCGAAGGTGGAAAGGAATCGCATGATTTCGATATGATAGCTGTTCATCCGATCCGTTACGGAGTCCACGATGCAATTTCCCGCTCGCACCGTGTCCACCGGTGCACTACTCTCGTTCCTGGCTTTCCCGGCCTTCCTCGCCGCGGCGGACATCGTCCCCGATCCGAATCTCGAGGCCGCGGTCCGGCAGTACGTTTTCGCGAAGCGCGACAACAAGGAGCCGCTCAGCGAGGGCGACCTCGAGACGCTTTCCACGATCCAGGCGCCCGGCAAGGGCATCAAGAGCCTGGCCGGTCTCGAAAAATGCAAGGCTCTCATGCTGCTCGAGGTGGAAGGCAACCAGATCGCCGATCTGGCGCCGCTGCGGGACCTGAGCCTTTTGCAGAGCCTCACGCTTGCCAACAACCAGATTGGCGACATCTCGCCGCTCTCCGGTCTGACGCGGCTCCAGTACCTGAACCTGTCCGGCAACAAAGTCTCGGACTTGAAGCCGCTCGCCAAGCTCGAGTCGATGAACTCGCTCTACCTGTCGAACAACAAGGTTTCGGATCTGTCGCCAGTGCGCGATCTCGCCAAGCTGTGGTCGCTCTATGCCGACGGCAACGCGGTATCCGATCTGGCGCCGCTGTCGTCGTTGAAGCGGCTCTCGTCGCTCGATCTGCGCGGCAACAAGGTTTCGAGCCTGGCTCCGCTGGCGGAAATGACGTCGTTGTGGAGTATTTATCTCGACAAGAACCAGGTGAAGGACTTGGCTCCGCTGATCGCGCTCGGCAAGAAGGAGGGCGCGACGCCGCGCTTTCTCACTCTTGGCGGAAATCCCCTGAACGGAGCCGCGCGAACCGGTCAGGTGGCCGAGCTCAGGAAGATGTGGTTCAACGTCACGATCGACGCGAAGTAGCCGCGCGCGGCAGCATCAGCGTGATCGCGTCGGGAACGGTTTCGATGCGAGCCGGTAGTTCGCCCGCCGGCTCGCCGTCCACCTGAACGAACACGGGTCCGTTGGTGGGATCGCACCGCAGCGAAGTGGCGCGCATGGCCTCCACGCCGGGAATGCGCGCGGCTTGGCCGATCGCGGCGCCGCCCAGATACGCTAGATACGGCCACGTGGTTTTCGCGCGGAAGGCGACCAATTCGAAGTCGTCCCTGAGCAGATCGGCCCCGGCGGCGATGGCGAGATCTCCGCCGTAGTTGCGGACTCGCGCGGCGAGCGCGAACGAGGTTGTCAGCACCAAGCCGTCGCTGGTGGCGACGCGGGCCTGGTTGAGCGCGCGCCCGGCCAGCGAAAATCCGGCCATCCAATACGCGAGTTTTCCCCATCGGCGCTTGAGGTCGAGGTCCACGTGGCGCAGCACTTCCGCGTCCAGCCCCACGCCCGCCATCAGCAGAAAGTATCGCGGCGCCGCGCCCGCGGCCTTGAGCCGTCCCACGGCGATCCGGCTCCGCCCCAGTTCCGGGAACTGGCGCGCGGCCGCCAGCGCATCCCGGCGCATACCCGTCTCGCAAGCCAGCACGTTCGCCGGTCCGCACGGCAGCACGGCGAGCGGAACGCGGCTGCCCGCCATTCCATTGAGGACCTCGTTCACCGTGCCGTCGCCGCCCGCCGCAATGATAGCCTCCGCTCCGCCCGCGACGGCGTTGCCGGCAAGTTCGGCCGCGTGGCCGGGCGATCGCGTCGGAGCCACCGTCAGCGAGATTCCCTGGCGGCGCAACTCCGCCAATGCCGCGTCGAACCGGGGACGGCGGCGGATGATCGCGCCCGCGTTGGGATTGAAGATCAGGACGGCTGAGCGGAGGGCCAAGGCCCTACTGTAGCAACCCACATGGGACAATGAGGTTTGGACACAACAGTAACCGGCATCGAATCCTTATCCGCGCCGGCTCTCCTCGAATGGGCGATGGGCGAGTACGGAGACCGCTTCGCCATCGTGACCAGCTTTCAAGCGGAGGGTATGGTGCTGCTCGACATGGCCGCCCGCGCCAACCCCGGCGTGCGGGTGCTTACCCTCGACACCGGGCGCCTCCCGGAGGAAACCCACGAACTCATGGACCGGGTTCGCGAGCGCTACCGCATCGGCATCGAGATCTTCGCGCCCGATCATCGCGAAGTGGAGCGCATGACCTCCCTGCACGGGACCAATCTGTTCCGCCGCGAGCCGGTGTTCCGCAAGCTCTGCTGCCAGATTCGCAAGGTGCGCCCGCTCGACCGGGGGCTGCAAGGCGTTTCGGCCTGGGCCACCGGACTCCGTCGCGAGCAATCGGAAGAGCGAGCGGGCATCGCCAAGGTGGAGCAGTCCTCCGGGCGGCTGAAGCTGAGTCCGCTCGCCGATTGGACCGCGGCGCAGGTCGAAGAATATGTCGCGGCGAACGATCTTCCCCGGCACGCGCTGGCCGCGCGCGGCTATCGCAGCATCGGATGCGCGCCCTGCACCCGGGCGATCCAGCCGGGCGAGCCCGAGCGGGCCGGCCGATGGTGGTGGGAAGAGGGCATGTCGAAGGAGTGCGGTCTGCATGCCGCGCCCGGCGGAGCTATGAAGCGGGCCGTGGATGCCCTGTTGGGCGATATACTGAACGGTTGATCGATCTCCATACTCATACCACCGCGTCGGACGGAACCGACTCGCCGGCCGAACTGGTGGACGCGGCGCTGAAGCTCGGGCTACTAGGCTTGGCGATCACCGACCACGACACCTTCGACGGAGTGGACGAGGCGGCGCCGCTAGCCGCCGCGCGCGGACTCCGCCTGCTGCGAGGCATCGAGGTGAGCGCCCGGCTCGACGCGCCCGGCCGCGGCCGCTCGCGAACGGTCCACATTCTCGGCTATTTTCCCGCGGGTCCTGGCCAGGGCTTTCGCGATTGGGTGGGCGCGCAGCAGGAAATCCGGCGCGAACGGAATGAACGAATGGCGGCCAAGCTGCGCGAGATCGGCCTGGACATCACGCTCGACGAGGTCCGCCGCGTGGGCCGCAACATGACCGGGCGGCCGCACTTTGCGCGCGTCCTCGTCGCCAAGGGCTACGCCGGCGGCATCCAGGACGCGTTCGACCGCTACGTCGGCGAGGGCGCGGCGGCATATGTCGAAAAGCACGATCCCGGGCTCGAGGAAACCGTCCAGGCCATCCGGGCCGGCGGAGGCGCTCCGTCGCTCGCTCATCCCGTACGGCTCGACCTATCCGGGGACGACGAAGCCGATTTGGCGGATCGCCTCGCCGATGCCGGACTGCTCGCGATCGAGGTACACCACAGCGATCACGACGCCGCCAGGCGCGATCGCTACCGCGTTCTGGCCGCGCGCTTCGGACTGGCGATCACCGGCGGCAGCGACTACCACGGCGCCAACAAACCCGGCGTCGAACTGGGCAGCGGCCGCTCGGGCAACGTCCGCGTGCCCGTCGAGGTCCTTGACCGGCTGCTTACTGTCTCGATTTGATGTGATCGGCCGCGATCTGGAGCAGGCGGTCGAGAAACGGCTTGCCCCGGCCAATCAGATTGGCGCGTGTCATGTAGCCGAGTTCGACGTCCGGGCGGATTCCGACGTTCTCGACGTAGGGAGAGGAGGGAAGGTCCGGGGCGTTGGCGGGCTTGGAGCGGTTGACGAGCCCGCGCGCGAGCGACAGCGCGCCGTCGGCATAGGATCCGGTCTCGCCCGATGCCACGGTGCCTCCGGCTCCGGCGGATTGTTCGCCCACCACTAGCGCGCGTCCGGAATCCTGCAACACGGACGCGAACGTCTCCGCGGCCGAACCGCTGTATCCGTCCATGAGCAGGATGAGCGGCTTGCCGTAGGATAGCGGGAGTCCGGTCAGCCGGTCGGTGGCCGGGGGTCTGGTGGTGGTGGTTCCGCAGATCGGAACCGGAGCGGTGCGGGTCCGGCCGGCGCGAATCGCCTCCTCCACCGCCTGCAATTGGAACTCGAAAGAAGCGATCTGCGGTTCGGGCGCACCCGCCTCGCGCAACGCATCGACGCGATCCCGGTAGAGCAGGTAGTCGATCCAGCCCACCCGCAGTTCCACCGTGTGCACGTTGAACACGTCGGTCTGCAGATTGGACGCCAACTCCTCCCCCGCGCATGCCAGGCCGCCCGGGTTTCGCATCACGTCGACGATGAGGCCGTCCGTCTTGTCGCGCAGGTCCCGAACCTCGGCGATCGCCTGATCGGTGATGCGTGCGGAATCGAATCCGCCGACGCGCAGGTAGCCGATCTTCAAGCCTCCGGACTCGAAGATGCCGGAGGTAACCAGATCGATGCGGCCGGCGCCCAGCCGTGCCGTGTAGCCATCGGTGGGCAAATCGAACACGGGAATACGCGAGCCGATCCCCAGTGCCTCCAGCGGCGCTTTGCCGAAGCCGAACCAGTTTTCCGGACCCAGGCGGCGGAGCGTGTCCATCAGGTCGAGATGGGCGGATCGCGGTAGTTCGACTTCCGGTTCGGAGACGGCCGCGGTCCGGATGGCCGGTGAACCGGGGACCGACGTCACGGGAGTGCCCCGGCGGTACCAGGGGATTACGTAGGTTGACGTGGAGTTATCGGGTTTGCGGACCACCACGATACCCTGGGCGGGAACCTCGTGCGCGCGCGGGAACACCACTTGCTGGCGCGTCGCGATCCACGCGGCCGCTTCGCGACGGGCGGTGCGAGGATTGCCCCCGCCGATGAAGCGTTGGAAGAGCGTCATCCACTCGGCGGCGGAACGCCCGTCCACGGAAACGAGTTCGTCGCCCACTTCGGCGGCGAACGCCGCGGCCGGTTGGAGGTTCCGGTTGATCGCGTCGATGGTGACCTTGTCGTCCACCAGATCGAGCGAGAAGCCGAGAGTCGCCAGGTAAGTGGACGGGACCAGATAGGCGGAGTGGCTGTCCTTGAAGGAAGCGACGTATTCGCACATCACCTCGTAGAAGTCGATATCGTTGCGCGCCTGGGCGAGCCGGGCCTGCCAGGGCCTGGTGTCGAGCGGGTCGAGCTTGATGCCTTCGCGTTTCCAGTCGACGTGGGCGTAGCGGCGGGCCACGGAGTCGGCGAGCGAGCGGAAGTCGGCTTGGCGCTGATCGGCGGTGAGTTCGGCGGCGGCGGGAACGGCGGCGAGAAGGAACAGGAGCAGCGCGGCGTGCATATGTCTCGATGGTAGGCGATTCACGCCGCCCGGCGGCGGCGGACCTGCCGGGTCAGGCTGATGCCGATCGCCTCTCCCAGCCGCACAGGGACTGCGTTTCCGATCAACCTGCCGAGGGTGCTGAATTTCGGCCGCTCGCCGGGGCGCAGGAACCGGTAAGACCCGGGAAAGGTCTGGAGGATCGCCGCCTCCCGCAATGAGATGGCGCGATCCTGCTCCGGATGTCCGAACCTACCGTTGCCATAGCCGAAGCACTGCGTGGTGATCGTGGGAGCCGGCGCATCCCACTCCATGCGGCCGTACACACTCGGGAAAGTTTCGCCCGATTTTCCCCGGTGACACGCGGCCAGGAGAGACTCATCCCATTCACGCCACGTGCCGCCGGGGAGCGACGCGCGAATCCGGCGCAGGTTCAATTCGGTGAGCGAACATGCGGAGTGCATGGGATCGCCAGCATCCGACTCCCCTGCCGCCAGGGACGGCAAGTGGCCGATTGCGTTTCGCACCGTGGGAGCCCCTGGCAAACGCCGGGCCGTCTCGAGGGTGACGATTCCGGTGCGGGACGCGAGCAGCACCAACCGCTTTCTGGTTTGCGGAATGCCATAGTCCGCGCACTGCACCACGTCACTCCAAACTCGATAGCCGGTCAGGCTCTGGATGAACCGCGTGAGCACCGGATGACCCGGGAGTTGCGGTACGTTCTCCATGGTGACGAAATCCGGTTGGGTATCCTCGACCAGCCGCCCGAACTCCGCGACGAGGCTCCACTTCTCCTCGGGACGGACGGTCCCTTTGCGCCGGCCATATGTCGAGAAGGCCTGGCAGGGTGCGCAACCGGCGAGCAACGTCGTCGTCCCGTCGTTCCAAAGGCGGCGCAACGACGCTCCGGTGACGTCGCGAACGTCCTCCGCGACGAAAGCCGCCTTGTTGTTCGCCTCATACGGAAACCGGCAGTTCGGATCCGAGTCGATTCCCGCTACCACGCGGACGCCCGCGCGCTGCAGGCCGTGAGTCAGGCCCCCCACTCCGCAGACACTGCTGTCCAAAATAGGCCGAATGGCCGTTGGCGACGTTGAAGGCATTGGGATTGTGGTGCGGAATGTGGCGGTAGCGGGTTGAGGTCTGCTGACGGCTCCTGTCCAAGTCAGCGGAGTTGGAGGGCGAGTTGCTGT
>SYLY01000021.1 GCA_005808475.1 Acidobacteriota bacterium | reverse complement strand
TGTATTCATACTATACAAGATCTGGCGGCAACGCAAGCGCCCCGCAACAATGAGAACCTGCTCGCGAGTCGGATTCAGCCTAAAACAACAATGAAATTAAATGTTCTGGCAGCCTAAAAAATTTGGTTGCGGAATCGCTGGGTTGTGAGTCCAGGCTGTGAGGTGTTCCGCGTGGGCTAGGGGATCGATGTTGCGCGGCCGCGGCGGAACGCGAAGCGGCCTAGCCCGCGCTGCGGTCCGCCCGGGGCCACTCTAACGAGCCCAGCGGGAGACACCGCGCCAGTGATGGGCGGATTTCGTCCGGCAACCAGAGGACGCTACGGCTGCCGCCGCCATCCTTCCCGCTTGCTCCCCTCGCGGTTGGAACCACCTCGATGACCGCCTCCGGCATCTTGCCGGGACGCCAAAAGGAATACGCTCCCCTCCCTCGAGTCAACGGCGCTCGACATCCAGGTAACGAAGATGCCAGGAATGAGGGATTTCCCCGCAACTCCCGGTAAACGCCCACATCGGAGACGGCTGAGAACCTTCCGCCTCTTCGGGGTCTTCCGCGCCGGTGTCGAGCATAGGGGCCGAAGCGCCGGGGTCCACCAGTGCCAGCGGCATCGCAGTGCGCCTTCCATGCCGGCAGCCCACCCGGTCCGCGCTTTGTGATAGCCTCGGGAGAAATGGAGGGCGGATGCGCCTACTTGCAACGCTTATTCTCGCCGTCGGCACGCTTTCAGCACAGACGGTAACCGGCACAATCACCGGAACGATCGCCGATCAGAGCGGCCTCGCCATTTCGGGCGCGGTCGTCACCATGGTCCACGAAGCCACGCGCGACACGCGCGAGGCGACCACGTCGGCGGCCGGCGATTTTGTGTTCACCGCGCTGGCCCCGGGCCGGTACCAGCTTCGCGCGCAGGCCGCCGGCATGAAGCGCCTGGAGCGCACCAATCTCAACCTCACCGCCGCGGAGCGCCTGAACGTCGGCGAACTGCGCCTGGAGATCGGGGCGGTCACCGAGTCGGTGAACGTGTCGGCCGAGGGCGCGGCGGTCCAGACGAGCAGCCAGGAACGGTCGGCGGTGCTGACCAAGGATCAGCTTGAAAGCCTGATGACCCGATCGCGCGACTTCATCGCGCTGCTGCGCACCATGCCCGGCGCGGTCTACGGGACCGAGAACGATGTTCTGGGGCCCTCCACCGGCCCTACCGTCAACGGCATCCGAAACACAATGAACACCTACTCGATCGACGGGTTGAGCATGAACGACCTCGGATCGACGAATACGATGTACAACCCGACCAACCTCGAGGCCATCTCCGAAGTGAAGGTGCTGCTCAACAACTACCAGGCCGAGTATGGCCGCAATGCCGGAATGATCGTCAACGCGGTCACAAAGTCAGGCACGCGCGACTTCCATGGAAGCGCCTACATCTACAAGCGGCACGAACAGTACAACGCCAACAGCTTTTTCAACAACAGCAACGGCCTGCGAAAGCCGAGGTACCGCTACACCACCGGCGGGTTCTCGGCCGGTGGACCGGTGTTGCTGCCCGCGATGCGAAACGCGACGCGCGACAAGCTCTTCTTCTTCTTTGCGCAGGAGACCGTTCGCGGCAACTCGCCCCAGCCCCTGGTGCAGGTGACCATGCCGACCGAATTGGAGCGCCGGGGCGATTTCTCCCGCACGCTCGAGCTCAACGGGGCCGCGGTCGCAATTCGCGATCCGCTTTCGAACATGCTGTTCCCCAACGCCGCGATTCCCGCCACCCGCGTCAATTCAAATGGACAGAAGCTGCTGGGCGTGCTGCCCCTGCCGAACCAGGTTGACCGGTCGGTGACCCGCGGCAACTACAACTACAACTTCCAGGAAAGTATTTTCCAGCCCAAGCAGCACAACCTGTTCCGCATCGACGCAAACGCCACGTCCAAGATCCGGATGTACGTCCGCGGTTCCATCTGGCGCGAGGAGAACCACGGGCACCGCGTGGGAGGCGGCTCGCAGTCATGGGGCTATCTGAAGTCGAACGCGCGCTACACCGACGATGCCGGCGTCTATTCATTCACCCACGTGCTGAGTCCCACTCTGGTCCATGAGTTCTCCATGGGCGCGCATCACTCGGTCGAGGTGACGCCTCCCTTCGACCTCGCCGACGTGGACCGCCTGAACCGCGCCAAGATCGGCATGGACCTGCCGCAGTTCTATCCGAAGAACAACCTGCTCAACTTGGTGCCATGGGCCTCGTTCGGCGGTATTCCGAGCGCGGTACGCATTAGCAACGACGCGCGGTTCCCCAAGCGCGGCTCCGACATCCTGTTCACATGGTCGGACGGTGTCAGCAAGATCTGGGGCAGCCACACTCTCAAGTTCGGATTCTACGCCGAACGAGCCCGGAACTACGAGGGCGAGTCCGGCACGTTCGCGGGCGATTTCGACTTCGGCCGCGACATCAACAATCCCAACGACTCAGGCTGGGCGTTCGCCAACGCGATGCTCGGCAACTTCCGCGCCTACTCCGAATCGGACGAGCGCATCGGCACGCAGGCCCGCGGCTCCACCCTCGAGTGGTACGCGCAGGACAACTGGAAGGTGTCCCGCAGGCTCACGCTCGACTACGGCATGCGCTTCACCGCCGTCATCCCCTATTGGCAGGCCGACCGGCGCGCCGTCAATTTCGACCCGTTCCGGTACGACGCATCGAAACGCGTGGCGCTGTTCACACCCGCGCTGAACGCGCAGAACCAGCGCGTCGCGCGCAATCCGGTCAACGGGCAGTTTTCCCCCGCAGTGTTCATCGGCGCGCATGTGCCCGGCTCGGGCGACTCATTCAATGGCGCCGTGGTCCAGGGAACCCCGGGCTACCCGCGTTCGTTCCTCAAGCAGCGCGGAGTTCACTACGGGCCTCGCCTGGGCTTCGCCTACGACCTGGCGGGCAACGGCAAGACCGCCATCCGCGGCGGTTTCGGCATGTTCTACAACACCCGGCCCTCAGGCGCGGTCATCGGCGATCTGAGCCGCAATCCGCCGTCGCAGTTAACGCCCTTCATCTATTACGGCGGCATGGCCAACTTCCTCAACACCAGCGGCGTGCTGTTCCCCTCCGGGATGAACATGACCGCTCCTAGCGGCGAGCTCGCCACCGTGTACAACTACAGCCTCGGCGTGCAGCGCGACATCGGGTTCCAAACCGTGGTGGATGTGGCCTACGTCGGATCCCTGGGGCGCCACCTGTTCCAGAGCCGGGACATCAACGCCATCCCGTATGGCGCCCGTTTCCTTCCTCAAAACCAGGACCCCACTACACGACTGCCGTTGCAGGACAACTTCTTCCGGCCGTTCCCCGGTTGGGCGTCGATGAACTACCGCGAGAATTCCGGCACGTCCAACTACCACTCGCTGCAGGTCCAGGCCAACCGCCGGTTCTCGCGCGGTGTGCAGTTCGGGGGCGCGTGGACTTGGTCCAAAGCGATGGCGTACGCCGACAGCGACGGCGCCGGAGTCGCCAACTTCGTCCCCATACGAATCTGGAACTACGGCAAGGCGAGCTATGACCGCACCCACAACCTGGTGGTCAACTTCCTGTGGGATCTTCCCAGGCTCGGCTCGGTCTGGAAGCGCCGGGTGGTGAAGGGCGTGTTCGACGACTGGCAGTTGGCGGGCATCGCCTCGTTTGTCAGTGGACAGCCCCTTGGCGTCGGGCTTGGCACCACCGATGCGGTTGACCTCACCGGCGGTGGCGACGGCGCGCGCGTCATCGTCACCGGGAAGGCGCCGATTCCCAAGGGCGACCGCACTCTCACCCAGTACTTCGACACGAGCGTGTTTCAGCGCCCGGCGGCGCGCACCATCGGCAATGCGCCCAGGGACGTGTTCCGCGGTCCCGGGGTCAACAACTGGGACCTCACGGTGCAGAAGCGGTTCCCCATTCGCGAGAGGATGGGACTGACGCTCCGGTGGGAGTTTTACAACGCGTTCAACCACGCCCAGTTCTCCGGAGTCGATACGGGCACGCGCTTCGATCCCGCCGGACGCCAGACCAATGCGCGATTCGGGGCGATTATCTCGGCTCTGGAAGGCAGGCGCACGCAGGCTTCGTTGCGGTTCGCCTTTTAGGAACTCGGGATCGTTCGTGATTAGAGCGCTTCAGGTTTGGTGAAGATGCGGATTTCTTCAGACAGCCAGAGGACGCTACGGCTGGGCCCACACGAGCAAGCGAGAAGGATGGCGGCGGCCATGCAACACCTGCTGCGTTGCGACCTTGACGCGCGCGCTGAATGGACCTTCGCCGGTGTTGGTGTTGCGATCGAAGAGCGGAAAGCACGCCGCTGAAACATCCAGGCGCAGCCGGTGCCCGCGATCGATCCTCGCCGCGACGTGTCCCAGGTCGACCGCGAACTCGTAGGCGCGCCCTGGCTCGAGAGGACGCGGTTCGGTCTCGGAGTCGCGGAACGTGCCACGCAGGATGCCCATGGCGATGTTGTGCGCGAAACCGTTCGGAGCCACGTCCACGAGCTTCACTACCCAGTCGGCATCCGGCGTGTCGGTCTTGCCCCAGATCGCGGCGCGGACAGGACCCGCGATTGTCACCGGTTGGGCAAGCGCTCCGGAATCGTAGACAAGGACGTCTTGGCGATCCTCAATGGAGCGTTGGTCGGTCGGGCCCCAGATCCCGAGGTACTTCCCACGGCCATTCCCTTCGGCCACGGCGGGCGCCGGATCGGCGGGGTCGGCGCGCAGCGAATCGTTCGGTTCATCGGAGGCAGGCGGCTTCCGGTCGAGCGTTCCATTGCCGTTGCGCGTGTTCGCTCCGCCCGACGAATGCAGGTAGAACGAGATCTGCTTTGTCCCGGGGGGCGGCCAGGCGCTGGCTGTGTGCCATGCGTTGCCGCCCATTGAAAAGTAGCGAACGGCTGGGACCGGCTCGGCCGTCTTCTTTTGCAGATGCCGGTCGAACCACGCCAGGTTCTCCCCCACCACATCCAGCTTGGCCGCCTCGCCGAAATCAACATCGGCAACCTTCGTTTTGCCGATCGTGCCGTGATCCCACGGCCCGAGAATCAACTGCTGGTGGGGCGAATTCTTGCGGGCGCGCTGGAAGTTCGAAACGGTCTCACGAAGAAAGAAATCGTAGTAGCCCACAATATGTTGGGCAGGGATGGAGACGCGCTCCAGGTCTCGGGTGAGATCCAGGCGTTTCCAGAATCCGTCAGGGCGCGGATGCGCGAGAATTCCCGTCAGCCAAGGTAACGGCCATCCGATCGCCTGGTCCATCTCCGCAAGCGGCAGGTGCATCAGTACAGGCGCCCAATCCTTCGGCGGAGCCTTACCTGGCGGCGGCGCGGTTCGGCCCGCGGCGGCTTGCGCGATCAGTGCCAGTCGCGCCGCTCCACCGTGATAGATGTTGCGATAAAAGCTGCCCCAGGTCGCCGTGGGACATAGCACGGCCAAGCCGGGGGCTCCCTCCGCCGCGGCCTGCCATTGCACGGCGCCCACCGCGGAAGCGCCCCACATCCCCACCCGGCCGTCGCACCATGGCTGCTTCACTACCCATTCGAGCGTGTCGAAACCATCCTGGCCTTCGTTGTTGTAGGGCAATGACTCACCGGGAGATTCGTAGCGTCCGCGCTCGTCTTGCACAACCACGGTGTATCCCGCCGCGGCGTAACGCTGCGCGACCGCCTTCTGGTTGTTCTTGTTGTAGGGCGTTCGCATGAGCAGAACCGGCCGGCGAACTCCCGCGCCGGCGTTGTAGAGATCGGTGGATAACGCCACGTCATCGCGCATCGGCGCCTTCACGGTCGTCTGCGCCGGGACATTCCGCTGAGCAAGGCACAGCAAAAGAACGAACAGCGGAACGCGCCTCACACCGCCACCACTGGCGAACGCAGCAGTTCGCCGACTACGCTCGCACCCGTGATTGACGCATCCGTCAGCGATTCTTCGCGGCCGTTGTGCACGTAAGTCAGCTTGCGATGGTCGAGCCCCAGTTGGTGGAAGATCGTGGCGTGAAGGTCCGGCACGCGCACACGGTCCCGCACCGCTTTGTACCCGACCTCATCGGTCGAACCGTGAACGTAACCGGCCTTGAAACCGCCGCCGGCCATCCAAAGCGTGAAGGCATTGCGGTTGTGATCGCGGCCTCTGCCGTTCTGCGACACCGGAAGCCGGCCGAACTCGCCGGCCCACATCACCATCGTCTGATCCAACAAGCCGCGCATTCCGAGATCTTTTACCAGGGCAGCGGCGGGCTGCTCCGTCATCGCGCAAATCTGTTTCAGTTCGGTCTTCACGTTCGAATGGCTGTCCCATGGCTGGAACGACGGCTTGACCGGCGGAAACACCTGCACGAAGCGAACGCCGGCCTCGATGAGGCGCCTCGCCATCAGGCAGCGGGCGCCGTACGAAGCGGTTTCGGGATTGTCGAGCCCATAGAGCCGCTTCGCCGATTCCGGTTCCTTGGAGAGGTCGAGCACATCGCCGGCGGCCAGTTGCATCCGCGCCGCGAGCTCATAATTGTGGATGCGTGCTTCGAGATCCGAGTCCAGCGGATAGTTTGCCTTGTGCTCCACATTCAGCTTTTCGAGCAGCGCCAGCTTGTCGCGCTGCAAGCCTTCCGGCTGAGGAACGGCCGGATGAAGGTTGAGTACAGGCGTCCCTTGGGTGTTCAATTCCGTTCCGCCATAGAGCGCCGAAAGCCAGCCGTTGTCCCAGTTCAAGGTCGCGTTGGTGTTGTAGCCTTCGGGATCGCGGAGAACGACGTAAGCCGGCAGGTTCCGATTCTCGGAGCCGATGGCGTAGCTGATCCAAGCGCCCATCGTTGGACGGCCGCGAAAGATCTTACCCGTTCCCAGCATGAAGAGCGCCTCGCCGTGGTTGTTGTGCTCGGTCACCATCGACCGGATCATCGTGATCTCGTCGGCGATCGAAGGCGTGTGGGTCAGCACTTCCGAAAAGTCCATGCCGGCGCGGCCATGCTTTCGAAACTCGAACGGCGTTCCCATCAATTCATTCGCTTCGCTGCCCGGCTGGAACATTTCGACTTTGAACGAGTGCCGCTGTCCATCGCGTTTGCTCAACTCGGGCTTGGGGTCGAACAGATCCATCTGGCTCGGACCACCGTTTTGCACGAGTTGGATCATCGCCTTGGCCCGCGGTTGAAAGTGGCCCTTGGTGGGACGAAGGCCCGAGCCCGCTGAGTTGACGCCCGCGGCGATGCCCTCTTGCACGAGCAGATGGGCGAGCGCGATGTTCCCGAAGCCGAGCCCGGAACTGGCAAGCATTTGCCGCCGCGAGAAGGAGAAGCGTCTGTTAGTGGACATAGAGGAACTCACTGGTGTTGAGCAGGGTGTGACACAACGCCGCGAGCGCCTTGTCACGCGCTTCGGGGGCCGGTTTGCCAGCGGTCCGGTAACGATCCTCGAACTGCCGTAGGGCGTCCGTGCTCCACGCCACTTCCTTGGCCGATGGAGCCCGCGAGAACAGAACCTGAAACGCGCGATCGATTCTCCCGGGGATCGCCGGGCCAGCCTCGGCCGCCACGCGCGAGCCGAGGCGATCCGCCTGATCGAGGATGAAGGTATCGTTGAGCATCGTGAGCGACTGCTGCACTACGGCGGAAGTGTTGCGCCGCGTGCAGTTGGTATCCATCACGGGCTGATCGAAGGCGCTGAGCATCGTCATGTTGAAGTTGCGCCGCGTGAAGAGGTAGAGGCTGCGTCTCCATTCCGCCATGGGCGACGGTAAGTCCTTTTTGGAAGTGACGACCATGCCGTCGGGGCGGTAGTCCATCTTTACCGATGGTCCGCCCAGAGTCCGGTCGAGGGAGTTGCTCGCGGCGAGCACGGAGTCGCGAATCACTTCGGATTCCATGCGGCGCAGACGCATTCTCCATAGCAGACGATTGCCGGGGTCGAGTTTCTCCGCCTCCAAAGCGTCGGGCCGATGCGATGCCTGCCGGTAGGCGTCCGAGAGAACGATGCGCCGGATCGTCTTCTTCACGCTCCAGCCGCCGGCCACGAAATCCGCCGCAAGCCACTCCAGCAGTTCCGGATGAGTAGGCGCGGCGCCCATCTTCCCGAAGTTGTCCGGAGGATCGACGAATCCCTCTCCGAACAAATGACGCCAGATACGGTTGACCATGACGCGGGCCACGAGGCTTCCCGCGGGGGCGCCGGGTTCGGTCAGCCAACGGGCCAGAGCGAGCCGGCGGCCGCTGGTCGGCGAATCGGACGGCGCGGCGGGAATCGTGACGGGCCGGTCAGCTCCGGTCAGTACAGCGAGAAACCCAGGCTCGATCGGGCCGGCCGGTGTCTCGTGATTGCCGCGGCGCAATAAATAGGATGGTGGAGGCGGACCCACATCGTAGAGAGCCTGGAGTTTCCCGTACGAACGCCGGTCCTTCTCGATCTCGTTGATCTCCGCCCGCACGGCGGAATAGCGCACCTTGTCTTCTCCTTCGAGCATCTCCTCGGCGCCGGTGGCGGGCACGGCCAAGTGCGCGCCCAGCTTGCGCACCAGATACTTCTCGATATCGGAGCGCTTGGCAGCCGGGGTATCGAGAGCGGCCTTGGCGTCGGCGCGGAGCGGTTCCGGCAGAATCAGCAGCTTTCGGGCCAGAATGCGTTCTTCGTAGGGCTTTCGGATCGTGGCCAGTTGCTCCCGCAGCGGTTTGATTCGCGTATCGACTGCCTGGTTGTGCTTGTCCACTTCCGCGCGTTCGGAGGGCGGCACATCGGCGAGGAACCGGTCTTTGGTCCGCGGCCACGACTGCGGATTGAACGCCGGCTGCAGGATCGCCATCAGCCGGTAGTAATCGAGTTGCGAGATCGGATCGTACTTGTGGCTGTGGCATTGCGCGCACGCCACGGTGAGGCCCAGCACGTTGCTGGTGAGGTTCTGGATCGTCAGGTTCAGGACGCGATAGCGGATGAGGGCGATGTCCAACTCAGCGACATCGGTGTCGTCCGCGGCGGTTCGCAGGAATCCGGTGGCTTCGAGGCGGCCGATCGTCTTCGGCGTGAAGGTTTTGGCGCCGCGCCAGTCATCGACCTCGTCGCCGGCGATCTGCTCGCGCAGGAACTCATCATAGGGCTTGTCTTCGTTGTAGGCGCGGACCACCCAATCGCGATACCGCCATTTGCCCTCGCCCGACCGGATGATGCTTACGTTCGAGTCGATGCCGTGCACGTCGGCGTATCCGGCGGCGTCCAGCCAATGCCGGCCCCAGCGTTCACCGAAATGAGGCGATCCAAGCAGACCGTCGACCAGTTTTTCGTAGGCGGCGGCGTCGCTACTGGCGACGAACGCGTCAACATCGGCGGGCGGTGGCGGCAGGCCGGCCAGGTCAAACCACACTCGCCGGATCAACGCGCGGCGATCGGCGGGCGGAGCGTAACCGAGGTTCTTCGCTTGAAGCCGGGAGCGCAGGAACGCATCGACCGGATTGGCCGCCGCGTGGGTGACGCCCGGCGTTTGGGGGCGGCTGAGCACGCGGAATGACCAGAAGTCGCGGTCCTTTTCGGTGACCTTGCCTTGTTCGGCGGAAGTGGGCGCGCCGTAGGATCGCGCGGCTTCCGCTCCGCGGTCGATCCACCTTCGCAGTGTCTCCACTTGCTCGGGCCGCGGCTTCAGTTCCTTGCCCGGCGGCATTTGGCCAGACTCGATCTTCCGGAACAGAAGGCTGGAAGACGATGACCCCTTCACGACCACTGGCCCCCGGTCGCTGCCCCGCATGATGAGCGGCGGAGTACGGAGATCCAGTCCGGCTTTGCGCTCCTCCATCCCGTGACATTTCCAGCAGTGAGCGGAGAGGATTGGCAGAATGTCGCGCTCGAACAGCGGTGCTGCCTCCTCCGCCGCGGCCAGAGTCAGGCCAACCGCTTGGAGCAACAGGACGACGCGCATGAACAGATTATGTCTCACTTCGAGCGCCTTCGGTTGATGCGATTTCCCTCCGGCCTCCCGCTCCTCCGTGGCGGCTTCAGCCCGGCGAAAATCACGTTCGGCCTCGTTGACCCGGCCGGATCATCAAGAGACCGCTTGCCGGCTCGCCTGCCGCGGCGGAGATGCACCGCCATCAGAAGCCGTAATTCAGCCCGAACTACATGCTTCGCGCGTCGTTCGCGCCGGCGATCCTCCGATCGGCGGGCGTGTCGGGCCGTAGTTCCGGGATTGCCGCCGCGCGGAACCGCGGCCAGTGCTTTTCGGTGATCGCGAACTTCTTGCCGATGCCGGGATTCCAGGACTCCTCGCCCGGACCGATCCGGATGTTCCGCCCGGAGTTACCGATCGCCGGCGCCGGGGGTGGTGAACTCTGGTTCCGGTAGTCGGACCGGAGTCAGCCTATGGAATCGATTATTTCGATTATGACGAATATGCGAAACTGTGAATGGACAACCGCTATGCCTGCCGTCAACACCAACGCAGATCAAAACACCGCCGACCTCCGCGCGCTTCGCCAACTCGTTCAGAAGGGCTCTGTGAAGCTGATTGGCAAGAGCGGACAGGCCGTTCCGGTCCCCGCCAGCATCGTGGCTCTCCTGGCCGAGATCACGCGCAACATGGAGGCTGGCAAGTCGGTGTCCGTGGTGGCCGAGCATCACGAACTCACCACTCAACGTGCCGCCAACATGCTCGGCGTCTCGCGCCCCTTCTTCGTGCAACTCCTAGAGGAAGGAAAACTGCCCTTCCATAGAACCGGCTCCCACCGCCGGGTCTACCTCGGCGACCTTCTCGCGTTCAAGGACAAGAGGGATCGCGCGCGCCACGAAGCTTTGGCAGCCGGCATTGACAAGATGCGCTTCTACGACCTCCGGCACACGCACGCGTAGCTCTTGATCGCCGAGGGCGTCCATCCGAAGAAGATCGCCGAAAGGCTGGGCCATGCGTCGATCAAGCTGACCATGGACCTCTACGGACATCTGTTCGAGGGATCTGAGAAGGAGTCCGCCGACCGAATGCAGAAGCTGTTTGGCGAACGTGACGCCGTGCCCGTTCCGGCGAAGGAGGCCGCGATGGATAAAGTTGTCGTGTTCCCAGCGAGGAGGAACTGGCATGAAGTCTCGCGTCCCGCACCGCAATCGTCCAGCCTTGGTAGACTCGGGTCTGGAGGTCGCCAGCGTGAACACGTTTGACCGGATCACCTTCGCCCAAAACATCATGGGTGGACGTGCGTGCGTCCGCGGAATGCGCATCACCGTGTCCCTGCTGGTCAACCTGGTCGCGCACGGAATGTCCGCCGCCGAGATCCTGGAAGAGTATCCAGACCTCGAGGCGGAAGACATCAAGCAGGCGCTCGCTTACGCAGCCGCTCTCGCGAACGAAGAGTTTCATCCGTTTGCGCCCACGGCGGCATGAACTTCCTCGCCGACATGGGCGTCTCAATGACCACGGTCTCGGCCCTTCGACAGCTCGGACACAACGTAGTTCATCTCCGCGAACAGGGCCTGATACGGATGGAAGATCCCGGCATCGTCGCAAAGGCGCGAAGCGAGGGACGGATCGTTCTGACCTTCGATCTCGACTTCGGCGAGATCATGGCGCTTTCCAAGACCGCGAGTCCCTGGGTGATCTTGTTTCGAATGAGAAACCAAACGCCGCTCTTCGTGACGCCCCGGCTTCTTCAGGTGATTCAAGAGTGCGAAACCCAACTCGCCGATGGCGCTTTTGCGACGGTTGAGGATCACGGCTATCGCATACGTCGTCTGCCGATCACCTAAGGAAAACCCGCTCCCGCGTTCCACGGCCCCTCAGTGTCGGCAGCCCGCAGTCACGCGCGAGTCGGCGTTCGGCCCGTTCCGGCGTTCTGCTGACAAAGCTCGCGTTGGCGGAACCGCTAAGTCTTTAATGTTGAGTGGTGAGCGCGGAAGGAATCGAACCTTCAACCTACTGATTAAGAGT
>SYLY01000201.1 GCA_005808475.1 Acidobacteriota bacterium | reverse complement strand
GTTCCGTGATACAGCGGACTGCTCCAGATCAAGCCATGTGCGTTCGCCACCGCGTCGCAGAGCCGGCGAACCGAATCGGGCGGATTTCGCTCTTCCGGGTCGTAGATCGGGAGGTCCAACTCCCGAACATCGAAAAGCTCTGTCACGGCACCGGCTTTTCCGGCGCCTTCGAGCGCAAGGCGCAAGGCCGCGAGGCTGCGGGAACTAAGGGCCAGGGACCCGCCGAGACCGACGATGTTGATGTGACCGGTCATTGGGAACACACCGAAATCAGCGCTGCAGCGCGGGAACGAAGACCTCACGCGCAAACTGAGCGACGCTGCGCGGCGGGTGGCCCGTGATCTTCTGGACGAAGGAAGTCGTAAAGTCTCCCCAGCCCTTGCCATACGCCACCGTGTAGTCCGCCATGATACCGGCAGTCCACTCGCCCCACCCACTCCGCAGCGCCGTCTGGCGGGCCTGCTCTGGCGTGACCGGAACGTATGTCACCTCGCGGCCCAGCGCAACCCCGAGATCCCGCGCCACATCGTGGAACGACACGGAGGCAGGCCCGGTAAGGTCATAGATCCCGTGGTCCCATTCGCGGTCGAGCAAGACGGCGGCCGCGACGTTGGCGATGTCTCGTACATCGATGAAACCGATCCGGCCGTCGCCCGTCGGCGGGACCAGCGTGCCATTGGTCAGAATCGATTCGGCCGAGCCGAGCAAGTTCTGCATGAAGTAGCTGGGGCGAAGGATCGCGTAGGGAAGCCCGGACTCCAGGATCGCGCGGTCCGCGCGTCCATGGCCCCGGGTGCTCTCCGTGGGGCCGCCCTCCGTGGCCTTGATCGCGCTAAGGCGTACGATGCGAGGCGCCGTGGGGCTGCTCATCGCGGCGTCAAGGAATCTCGCGACCATGCCCGAATCGTCCGGATGCGGAGGAGTCAATAGGAACACGCTCGTAACTCCATCGAGTGCCCTGACGAGACTCCCGGGCTGATCGAAGTCTCCGGGAGAGAGTTCTACTCCCTTGCTTTTCAGCGCCGCCGCTTTCGCAACGTCGCGCACCAGCGCTCGAACGTCCGCTCGCTTTGCCAGCAACTGCGCGACGACGAGCTCAGACGTCTTCCCGGTTGCACCGGTAATCAGGAATTTCTCAGCCATGTAGATGCCCTTTTCTTCAGTACATCCTCAACGATACAAGTTCAAGTGAACTTGAAGTCAAGAGAAAAGAGCGATAAACTTTTTGCATGGACTCTCTGCTCACGATCAGCGAGATCTCGCGCCGAAGCGGAGTGGCGTCATCTGCCCTCCGTTTTTACGAGGAACGGGGACTGATCCATTCTCAGCGCGCAGGGTCAGGACATCGACGCTACCCGCGGGATGTGCTTCGCCGCATCGCTTTCATCGTCTTCGCCCAGCGCATCGGCCTCACGCTCGAGGAAGTCGGTGAAGAACTCGGCCGGTTACCCACCCGCCGCGTGCCCGATGGCTCGGATTGGGCGGAAATCTCAACCCGTTGGAGCCTGCGGGTCGATGAGCGCATCGCGGAACTGCAGCGCCTCCGCGGCGGCCTCACGGGCTGTATCGGTTGCGGATGCCTCTCGCTGTCAAAATGCGAGTTGGTGAACCCAAATGACCGCGCCCGGCTGAAGGGCGCCGGCCCGTATGTTTGGAATGGCGAACCGCGCCGGCCGGTCGCGGCGGCGGCAACGGGAAGCGAGAATCTGGTACAGATGCTGGCACAGGGCAAACAGCCGCAGAAAGCATGCGGCAAAACGGACGCGTGAGCGGATCACGCGCGATCCTTTGCCGCGGCTACGCGAAGGATAGGTATAGCCCACGATCAACGGCGTAGTGTAGAGCGTTTCGCAACGCCGAAAGCCCCGCCGTTGGAAGCCTTCGCCGCCGTTGCGAAATCGTCCGTTTTGGCAAGCCCCCAAGCCGTGCCGGGAGGGCTGGTTTTGACGGAACTACGCCCAATAATTCTGAAAGTGACAACCGAAGCGGCGCTGCGCCGGGCGATCTCCTTACTGAAGGACATGGGGGGCACGCTTGCCGGCGTGCGCCTACCGCACGCGGCGATGCGCGGAGCGGCGCCGGCGGTGATTCTGAGCGCGGAGTCCGCGGCGTTCCACCGGAAGTGTCTCACCGAGCACGCGGAACTGTTGGACCCGCTGGTCCGAGAGCGGCTGGAAGCGGGCTCGACGCAAGCGGCGATCGACTACATCCAGGCGTTGCGGCTGCGAACGATCCTGATGGAGGAGATGCGCCGCGCCGCGCCTCGCCTGGAGGAAGAGATCGTGGGCACGGACCCACCGCCGGCGCCGCGGCCGGACTCAATCTCACCCCGGGGCCGCCAGCGCTTCCGTTGGGGATTCAGTTGTGCGCGAGGCCGTTCGCCGAACCGGCGCTCTTCCGGATCGGGCACGCGAATCAGACGGCCACCGATTGGCGTCGGCGGCGGGCGGCTGTGGTCTAATCGCGGTAATGATCGCTCCGATTCGATTCCCATTCCCGCTCCGCGCCTTCGCGACGATTCTGGCCGGCGCGGCCGCGTTCGCCCAGACCGGGTTGCCCGGAGGAGACATCGGCGAAACCTATGCGAAGCTGTGCGCCGGGTGCCACGGGGCGGACGCGCGGGGATCGCAGCAGGGGCCAGGATTGGCGGGGAATTCGAGGCTCCGGCGCAGGTCCGCGCTCAACCTGCGCAACGTGATCGTCAAGGGAATTCCCGCCGCCGGCATGCCGGGGTTCGACCTGCCGGCGGCCACGGTGGACGGCTTGGTAAATCTGGTGGTGTCCTTGAACGCGTCGGCGGCCGAGGCCAAACTGCCCGGCGATCGCGCCGCGGGCGAAGCCTTGTTCTTCGGCAAGGGACAATGCGCCACATGCCACATGGTGGCGGGCCGGGGCGCGGCGGTGGGCCCCGATCTCTCGAACGTGGCGCGCGACTTGACCGTGAGCCAACTTCGCGACGCGCTGATGGACCCGGGCTCCGCCATAGCGGCGGGCTACGGGCTGGTTACGGTGCATCTGCCGGACGGCCGGTCCGTGCGTGGATTCGCCCGCAACCGGACCGCCTACGAAGTCGCCGTGCAGGACATGAAAGGCGGCTTCCATTCGTTCCAACTCGACAAAGTGGCTCGTTTGGACAGCGAGAAAGCCTCGGCGATGCCGGCGGTCCGGGCGGCGCCGGAGGAGGTGGCGAACCTGATCGCGTACCTGGGCGGATTGACGGGCGTACAGCCCGGGTCGATCGCCAGGCCATCGCGCTCCAACACCACCGGCGGACCGGCTTTCGCGCGCATTCAGAATCCGAAGCCGGGGGAATGGCTCACCTACAACGGAACTCTCGGGGGGAACCGCTACAGTTCGCTCGAGCAGATCCACAGGGGCAACGCCGCCAAGCTCGCCATGAAGTGGACGTTCTCCGTTCCGCTGTGGACGCAGTTCCTGCCGGACACTCCGTACTACCGCGAGAACATGCGCTACTTCGGGCTCGAGACGGTTCCCGTGGTGGCGGACGGCGTCATGTACGTGACCGGACCGAATCAGGTGTTCGCGCTGGACGCCGCGACGGGGCAGCCGATCTGGCACTACTCCCGGCCGCGCACGCAGGGGCTGGTTTCCGATCCGTCGCTCGGGACCAACCGCGGCGTGGCGATCCTGGACGACAACGTCTTCATGGTGACCGACAACGCGCACATGATCGCGCTCAACCGGGTAACGGGGCGTCTGGTGTGGGAAGCGAGGATGTGGGACGAGCCACAACGCTACGGAGGCACGGTGGCGCCGTTGGTGGTGAAGGACATGGTGATCGCCGGGGTGGCGGGTGGCGACTGGGGAATCCGCGGGTTCGTGTCGGCGTACAAGGGCGCTACCGGCGAGCGGGTCTGGAGGCACTGGACCGTACCCGCGGAAGGCGAGCCTGGGATCGAGACATGGAAAGGGAACGGGTTCAAATTGGGCGGCGGATCGACGTGGTTGACCGGCTCGTACGACGCTTCCACCGATACGTTGTTCTGGGCGACCGGCAATCCGTGGCCGAACTCCGACGATAGCCAACGCGGCGGCGACAACCTCTACACCGACTGCGTTCTGGCGCTGGATCCCGCCACCGGGAAATTGAAATGGCATTATCAATTCACGCCGCACGATGTCCGCGATTGGGATGCCACCGAGCCCAACGTGGTGGTGGACGCCAATTTCCAGGGGCGGCCCCGGAAGCTGCTGATCCATGCCGACCGGAACGGGTTCTTCTACGTTTTCGACCGCACCGATGGAAAGCTGCTCCTGGCGAAGCCGTTTCTGCACCGGCTGACGTGGGCGAGCGGAATCGGTCCGGATGGCAAGCCCGTCCGGCTTCCGCCCGGGGACCTGAGTTGTCCCGATCACGCCACCAATTGGAACGGGACCGCCTACAGTCCGGTGACGAAACTCTACTATGTGATGGCGATCGAGAAGTGCACGGTGACGTTGCGCCCGGGGAGTTGGAAGACTGCCCGTCCGCCGGAGGAGCCCGGGATGAAGTACCTGCGGGCGATCGATATCGAGACAGGGAAGATCGCGTGGGAGGTTCCACAAGTGGGCCCGATCGACGGCAAGCGCGTGGCGGGAATCCTGGGATCGGCCGGAGGGCTGCTGTTCTACGGAGATCCGAGCGGCTATTTCGTCGCCGCCGACGAGCGGAACGGCAAGACGCTGTGGAAGGTCCCGCTGAATGCCACGATCAAGACCTCTCCGATCACGTATTCGGTGGCGGGGAAGCAGTTCGTGGCGCTGGCCGCGGGTTCGAATATCACGACGTTCGCCCTGCCGGACTAGCCCGCACTTCTCACAGGGGTTTGGGGCGAATCGCGGGAGAAGGCCGTGAATACGAGGCGCGCGCCGCTCAGCGCGCGGAGGCATACTTGACGGTATGGTGAGCACGGTGAGCAAGCGCAACGAAGTAGACACGGCCTTATCGCGCGATTCGTCCGAACCCCTGTGAGAAGTGCGGGC
>SYLY01000200.1 GCA_005808475.1 Acidobacteriota bacterium | reverse complement strand
TAGCCTTCGGCGTACTTGTTGGTCATCACGCCGCCGGTGGCTTCCAGCACGGCTTCCGACGTGAAGTTCTCGCTGGCGATCAGCTCGAGGCGCGTCTGCTGGCGGTGCAGCTCCGCGCGGATCGCCTCGAAAACCTCGGGATCGGCGTCCACCAGCGCGCGTCCCATCCTCTGCTGTTCGGTCATTTCCTCGATGCCTCTTCCTTCTCCAACTCTTCCATTTTGCGAACGCGTCTTTCGTGCCGGCCGCCCTCGAAATCCGTCGCGAGGAAAACGTCCACCAGCCGCGCTGCCTCCGCTGGAGCCGTGAATTTGGCCCCGATCGCGAGCACGTTGGCGTCGTTGTGCGACCGGGTGAGCCGCACCTCTTCCTCACCGACGCCCAGCGCCGCCCGCACGCCGCGAATCTTGTTCGCCGCGATCGACATTCCGACACCGCTCGAACAGACCAGTATGCCCCGCTCGGCCTCGCCGGATGAGACCTGGCGGCCGACCTTGCTAGCGTAGTCCGGGTAGTCCACCGACTCGAGGGAGCCGGCGCCGAAGTCCACTACGTCGTGGCCCTCCGCCCTCAGTTTGTCGCGCAACGCTTGCTTCAACTCGAAGCCCGCGTGATCCGCGGCAATCGCGATTTTCATGGAAGGGAACCCATATTTTAGCATGCTAGACTAAAGGGTCTTCCCTCGAAAAACCTCAAAATTTCATGCGTTGGAGCAAGCTCTTCATTCCCACTCTGCGGGAGGATCCCGCGGACGCCGAAGTCGCCAGCCACCGGCTGATGGTGCGCGGCGGCTACATCCGCCAACTGGGCGCCGGCATCTATAACTATCTGTTTCTGGCCCAGCGGTCGATCAACAAGATCGTCGCGATCGTGCGCCAGGAAATGGATGCCATCGGCGCGCAGGAGATGTTGCTGCCGGCTCTGAATCCGGCGGAAGTCTGGCGGGAATCGGGCCGTTGGGACGTGATGGGTGCGAACATGTTCCGCCTGAAGGACCGTTGGGATCGCGAACTCTGTCTCGGCATGACGCACGAAGAGGTGATGACCTCGATCGCCCGGGGCGAACTGCGTTCCTACAAGCAGCTTCCCCAGATCTGGTACCAAATCCAAACCAAGTTCCGCGACGAGCCCCGCCCCAAAAGCGGCCTGATGCGCGTGCGCCAGTTCATCATGAAGGACTCCTACACCTTCGACATGGACGCCGCCGGGCTCGACGCCGCGTACGATCTCCACTACAAGGCCTATTGCCGGATCTTCGACCGCTGTGGGCTGGAATACGCCGCCGTTGAGGCGCACTCGGGCTCGATGGGCGGATCGCAGTCGCACGAGTTCATGGTGCGCTCCGATGCCGGCGAGGATTTCGTGGCGGTGGCGCCCAAATCCGGCTATCAGGCGAATCTCGAGAAAGCCGAGTCGAATCCGGTTCCACCCGCCTCGGCCGATCCCGCGGGCGATCTCGAGCCGGAGGAGTTTCACACGCCGGGCCGCAAGACCATCGCGGAAGTCGCCGCGTTCACCGGCCTGCCGGAAACCTCGCAGATCAAGAGTCTGGTGATGGTGGGCGCCAAGCCCGTGCTGTGCCTGCTGCGCGGCGATCATCAGTTGAGCGAAACCAAGCTGGCCGGCCTGCTCGGCGTCAATGAGGTTCGCGCGGCGCACCCGGAGGAGATCCGCGATTGGTTCGCCGCGGGCGCCGGATCGTTGGGACCGGTGGGCGTGAAGAACATGCGCGTGATCGCCGACAACGCCTTGCGCGGCCGCATCAACATGATCTGCGGCGCCAACAAGGACGACTACCATCTGCGCAACGTGACGCCCGGCGAGGATTTCCAGGCCGAGTTCCACGATCTGCGGCAGGCCGCCTCCGGCGACACACACGCCGAGACCGGCGAGCCGCTCGAGGTATTCAAAGCGGTGGAGATCGGCCACATCTTCAAACTCGGCTACAAGTACTCGGAGTCGATGGGATTGCGCGTGCTCAACGAGGATGGCAAGGAGATCACGCCGATCATGGGATCGTACGGGATCGGCATCGAGCGCATTCTCTCGGTAGCGGTGGAGCTCTATCACGACAAGGACGGCATCGTGCTGCCCGCCGCGATCGCGCCGTTCGACGTGGTGATCACTCCCGTGAACAACGCCGACGCGGCCCAGCGCGACGCGGCGGCCAAGCTCCACGACGAGTGCCTCGCGCTCGGGCTGGACGCGCTGCTCGACGATCGCGACGAGCGGCCCGGCGTGAAGTTCAAGGACGCGGATCTGATCGGACTGCCCTATCGCATCACGGTCGGCAAGAAGCTGGTGGACGGCAAGGTGGAACTGGTGACGCGACGAGGTAAGACCTCGGTGGACGCTCCGGTGGCCGAGGCCGCCGCGATGGTGCACCGCATGGTTCGCGGGTCGTAGCCATGCCGGACTGGCGGACGCTGCGCGAGGGGTTCCCCGCGTTGCGCGAGTGGACCTATCTGAACACGGCCACCTACGGGCAGACTCCCCTGCGCGCCCAAGCCGCTATGCGCGAACACATGGAACGGCGCGACCGGCTGGCGTGTTCCGATTTCCTGAACTGGTTCGACGACGCCGATGCGATCCGCCGCAACCTCGGGCGATTGACCGGATGCCACGAGGACGACATCGCGTTTTTGCCGACGGCGTCCGCCGCGCTCGGCTTGCTCATCGGCGGCATCGACTGGAAGCCCGGCGACCGCGTGGTGACGCTGCGCGGCGAGTTTCCGAACAACCTCTACTATCCAGCGATGCTGCCCGGCGTCGAGTTCGTGGCATGCGACTGGGCGGATTTCCGGCAAGCGGTGAACGATCGCACGCGGCTGGTGGCGTTGAGCACGGTCAACTATTCGACCGGCTTCCGCGCGCCCGTGGAGGAGATCGCGGAGGACCTGCGGCGGCGCGGCATCCTGTTCTACGTGGATGGAACCCAGAGCGTCGGGGCGCTGCGGATCGACGTGGGCGCCATGCGGCCGTCGATGATGGCGGTGGACGCCTACAAGTGGATGTTGACGCCCAACGGCGCGGGGTTCGTGTACGTGGATCCCGAGGTTCGCGATTGGCTGCGGCCGAACTGCATTGGCTGGAGAAGCCACGTCGACTGGCGGTCGGTGGACAACCTGCACCAGGGCGCTCCCGTGCTTTCGGCGAGGGCGGAGAAATACGAGGGCGGCATGCTTCCGTTCCCGGCGATGTGCGCCATGAACGCGGTGATCGAGACGATGCTCGAGATCGGACCGGAACGGATCGAGCGCCGGGTGCTGGAATTGGCGGACGAACTGCGCGCGCGTCTGCGGCGGCGCGGGGCGCTGATCCTGCACGAGGGCTCGCAGATCGTGGCGGCGCGGTTCGACGGAGTGGACGCCTCGGATTTGGCGCTCCGCTTGAAGGAACGGAGGGTGCTCGTCTCGGCGAGATATGGGGCGTTGCGCGTGTCACCCCATTTCTACAACGACGAGACGGACCTGGACGTGTTCGAGCGGGCGTTGGACTAGCAGGACCTGCGTTCCGCGTGGAGTGGTAGCGCCGGAATCAGGACGCGGATGCCGCTCGCTGCGAGTCCTTCGCGACCGTGAACAAAATCCCAGTTAGCAGCAACAAGCCCGCCAGCACGTAAACGCCCGCCGCCAACGAGATCGCGTAGCCGAGGCCATGCGATTGCGCGATCCACCCGATCACGATCGGCGCCGATCCCCCGCCGGCCAGCCAGCCGAGCGTGTTCATCAATCCCGCCGTCGCGCCGCGCGCCTCGGGCGGAACCACGTCGAAGACGGACGCGAAGATGTTCGCGTCGTAGATGCCCTTGAACAGACCCCAGCCCACCAGCGCCACGATCAGCGTCGTGAGGTCGCCGCTCGATCCGCACAGCAGCACGAACGGCGCTCCTCCCAGCACTCCCGCCGCCTGCACCATCATGCGGCCGCCGGGCGTGCGGCGACGCAGCGTATCGGCGAGCCAGCCTCCGATCGGACAGGCGATCATGCTCGCCACCTGGATGTAGAGCGTCGCGGTAAGGCCGGACTTCGCCAGATCCATCTGAAACCGGTCGTAGACGAACTTCGGCATCCACGACAACACCACGGTGGCGACGAAGTTGGAGCAGATGAACGCGCCCACCAGCAGCACGATGGTCGGCGTGCGTCCGGCCAGCGCCAGGAACTGGGGGATCGACATCGGGTGCGCCGTATGGGGATCGCCGCCTTCGGCCCGGTCGGCCGCGCCGCGCGCCGGTTCGTGCAGGAAGCGTTGCAGCACCAGGCCCAGCACTATGCCGAGCGCCCCGAACACCACGAACGACCAGCGCCATCCGTAATGCTGGCCGATCAGTCCCGCGAACGCGCCTCCGCCGATGGTGCCCATATAGACACTGGTCTGATGAAAGCCCATCGCACGAGACCGCGTCGCCTTGCCGTGATAATCGCTGATCATCGACATCGAGGCGGGGAAGTAGAACGTCTCGCCGAGCCCCTCCGCCGCGCGGAAGAACACCAGGTGCGGGAAGGTGCGCGACAATCCCGTCGCCATGCAGATCACGCTCCATGCGTGGAGGCCGCCGAGGATCGCCGTCTTGCGCCGGATGCGGTCGACGATGGCGCCGGCGAACAGCGCTCCCAGCCCGTAGATCCAGGCGAACGCCGAGCCGAGCATCCCCAGTTGCAGCGGCGACAGGTTCATCTCCTTCTCGAGCAGAGGGAACACGGAGAAGATCGCCTGCCGGTCGGCGTAGTTGAAGAACGCGATGCCCCACAGCATCGCCACGACGAACCACTTGTAATTCGGATTGGCGGGCGTCATTTGCCGTCCAGGTAGGAGCGTTCGAAGAAGTAGAAGAAGCCGTCCTCACCGCCGATCAGCAGGTCGAGCTTGCCGTCGCCGTTCCAGTCCGCCGCGTTCGGCGTGGGATTGTGGCCGGCGATGATGCGCGTGCGGTTCAGCAGTCCGCGCGGGACCAGGACGGGCTTTTCCTGCGTGCCGGTGTTTTCGAACCAGTCCGCGCCGAAGTCGCCGTCGGTGATCAGGTCGAGATCGCCGTCGCCGTCCCAGTCGATCATCTGGACCTTGCGTCGTCCGCTCTTGCCGGCGCGGCCGCGCGATAGCGGCAAGGGCTTGCCCGTCATGTCGAGGAAGATCCGTTCGGGCGGCATCAGCTTCAATTGGCCGTCTTTCCGCGCGCGGCGGAACAGCGCCAGATATCCTTCGTGATCGAGCATTACCAGATCGGGCAGGCCGTCGCGATTCCAGTCCACCGCGTGCGGCGTGGTGCGCCACTGTGTCACCAACTGCTTGCCTTCCGGATTCCACCAGTTCCAGGCGGGCTTGGGCGCCGGACCTTCCCACTCCACTTCGATATTGGCGAGCGGCGCGAACTTCGTTTCGGCCCCGGCGCCGCCGAGGTTGCGATACCAGTGGACCGAGCCCCAGATATCGTTCATTAGGATGTCGAGCTTGCCGTCCAGATCCCAGTCCACGACCCAAGGGTTCGCGTAACCCCACTTGGCCTCGGCCGGACCTTGGATCGATCCGTTCGGACCCGCCATGCGCCGGATCGGCTTGCCGGCCACCTGGAAGTAGCCGCGATCCTCGAACGCGGCATCCGTCTTCGTCCCCACGTTTTCGAAGTACTGGATGTAGCCCGCCGAATTGCCGGTCACGATATCGAGCTTACCGTCCCCGTTCCAGTCCACCGCCACCGGCCGCGACAGCGCGCCACTCTTCACGTAAGGATCGAGCTGTTCGAAATAGCGGGGCGCGGCGAGTTCGGGCGCCTTCGGCCGAGGCGCGACATTCTCGAGGAACGCGATCGTGCCATCTTCCTCGCCAACGATCAACGACGGCCGTCCGTCGCCATGCCAATTCACCACGCGCGGCTGGATCATGCAGAGATCGGCGTGGTAGGTGGCGCCGCCCGCCTGGATCTTCTCGCCCGGCGCGAGTCCGCCATCCACGGCGCGGAACAGCGTAATCGTATCGAGGAAGTCGCCACCGATGAGGTCGAGCTTGCCCTTGCCGAACCAGTCCACCGGATTCGGCGAGGGGCTGCCGTAGAGGTCGATGGGTTTGCCTCCCGCGTTGACCGGCACGGCGGTCGCGAAGCGGGGCTGCTGGGCGGTTCCGATGTTCTTGTGGAACCAAACGAACCCATGGAGCGGACCACGCGTCCAGGCTCCCTTGGCATCGAACGCGTCGTCCCAGCCGTACTCGCGCCAGTCGGACGCGCCCACCAGCAGGTCGGTCAGGCCGTCCTTGTCCCAGTCGACCGGATACCAGAGTTCGTCGCGGCCCACGTGGTAGTTCTTGGCGAGAGGAACCATCACCCACTTGTTCATGCGATTCGCGCGGACGTCGCTGTAGTAGCCGCCCGGGGTGACCAGGTCGAGTTCGCCGTCGCCGTTGAGGTCGGCCGCTACGAGGTCCTTCTTGCCGGGTCCGATCCATTCGCCGCGATCGAACAGGGGGCCTCCCGTACCGCCTACGTTGCGGAACAGAAAGGTGCCGTTGAAGGGTTTGTCGGGGCAGCCGACGATGAGGTCGATGTCGCCATCCTCGTCGAAGTCGATAGGAGCGGGATGCGCCCAGAGGCCGACGGCGAGCTTGCCGCGAACGTGAGCGCGTCCGAACATCACGCGGTCGCCGGCGCCGATCATGGCCGGAGCGACCGGGACGTCCAGTTCTGGCATCAGACCCGCGCCGACTCCGTTGCCCGTGCCCGTGTCGTACGAGATGAAGTACGTCGCCGCGCCGTTGGAAATCCAGCTCAGGCGCGATCGCTGTCCCGTCCGTTCCAGCTTGTAGGGGATGTTGATGTTGTCCGCGCGAACCAGCAGCGAATTGATCTGGAGGTCCGGCGGGAAGTTGGCCTCGACGGCGATGCGCTTGCCGGCCGGCAGGTTGGAGTTGTAGCGGAGGACGAAGATCGCGAGGCAGTCCACGGGGACCAGCAGCAGCGCGAGCAGGGCGAACAGGATGGCCATCTCGTTCCTCGATTTTCCCACATGGGCCCGGCTCGATATAATCGTCAACGGTATTTCTCCCCCAAAATGCCACGCGCGATTCTGCTTATCACGATCCTCTTCGCGGCTTCCTGCTCGAATGAGAAGAAGGCGGGTGGCCCGCCGTACACCCCCGCCGAGGAACAAAAGAGCTTCCGTCTCCCACCGGGCTTCCGCGCCGAACTGGTCGCGAGCGAGCCGCAGGTGGTGGACCCGGTCGCTCTCGCGTTCGACGAGGCCGGCCGCATCTACGCCGTGGAAATGCGCGACTACCCGATGGGCGACGGTCCTCCCGGACGCATCAAGCTTCTCGAGGATCGCGACGGCGACGGGTACTACGAGTCGGGCTCGGTTTTCGTCGACAACCTGAAACTGCCCAACGGCGTGATGCGATGGCGCAAGGGCATCCTGGTCACGGCCGCGCCGGACATCCTCTATTTCGAGGATGCCGACGGAGACGGCCGCGCCGACACGCGCAAAGTGGTTCTCACCGGCTTCGCCACGCAGAATCCCCAGCTTCGCCTCAACGGTCCACAATACGGGTACGACAACTGGGTTTATGCGGCCTACACGCGCCTCACCAACTCGCGCCGCTACGCGAAGGAGTTCGGCGACAAAGGCCACGCCATCCGCTTCCCCGACCGCGAGGATCTGGCGCCGCTCGACATCAACTCGCGCGACGTCCGCTTCCGGCCCGACGAGTACAAGGTGGAGGCGCTCGCCGGATTCTCCCAGTTCGGTTGGGGCTTCAACGAGGTCGGCGACCGGTTCGTGGTGTGGAACAGCGACCACGTGCGTCACATCCCCATCGATCCGTCCACGCTGGCCCGCAATCCGAACCTCACCATCCCCGTTCCGTGGGAGACGGTCTCCGATCACAAGGCGCAGTCGACGGTCTACCCGGTCACCGAGAATCCCCAGCACATCCACGATTCGCAGGTGGGCCAGTTCACGTCGTCCTGCGGGCTGAGCGTCTATACGGGCGCGAACCTGCCGCCCGATTTCCAGAACAACTCGTTCACCTGCGAACCGGTCCACAATCTGGTGCACCGCGACATTCTGAAGCCGAAGGGCGGCACCTACGTCGCGTCGCGCGCCTACGAGAAGAGCGAGTTCCTGGCATCCACCGATTCCTGGTTCCGGCCCGTGTTCACCGTCACCGGACCCGACGGCGCGCTCTACATCGCCGACTACTACCGGCACTCCGTGGAGCATCCCGAGTTCGTCCCACCGGAGATGCTGAAGGATCTCGACTTCCAATCGAAGCACCAGAAGGGGCGCATCTGGCGCATCGTGCACGAGTCGTCGCGCAAGCGCGCCAGGCCTTCGCTCGACAGGGCATCGGACACGCAACTGGTGGCCGCGCTCGCCGATCCGAACCACTGGTACCGCATCAACGCGCAGCGGCTGCTGGTGGATCGCAAGACGAAGGGCGCAATCCCGGCGTTGGAAACGATGGCGAAGAGCGGCTCCGCGCTCGCGCGCATCCACGCGATGTGGACGCTCGAGGGCCTGGGCGCGCTGCAGCCCGGCGCCATCGCCGATTCGCTGTCGGCGCCCGATCCGGGGGTGCGGCGCCACGGCATCCGGCTCACCGCGCCCAGGCTGCTCAACTGGGGTCTGCGGAATCGGGTGCTCGAGATGGCGAACGATCCCGATCCGCAGGTTCGCTACGAGGCGGCACTGCTGATCGCCGGGATGCCGGAGGAAGAGGCGTTCCCCGCGCTGGTGGACATCGCAAAACAGGATCAGGCCGATCCATGGTTCCAAACGGTAGCGCTGAGCAACGCGCGGTACCGGCCCATGCGTTGGATTCGCGCGGTCTCCGGGTTCGCCAAACCGGATCCGGGTTTCATGCATCGCGCGGCGGCGCTCATCGGCAATCGCGGCGACGACACCGAGGTCGCGGTGGTGCTGGGAGTAGCGCCCGCGCCGGGAACCACCGGCTATCGCAAGCAGATGATGGAAGGCTTGGCCGAAGGCGTGGCCGCGTCGTCCGCCGTGGGGCTGCCCCATCCGAAGTCGCGCGCCGGATTGATCTGGCTGTTGATGCAGCCGAGGAATCCGATCTCCGAGCCGGCGTTGCGGATCGCCTATTCGCTGCGGCTCCAGGGCGAAGGCGTGAAGTCGCTGGCGGAGTGGGCGGAGGCGAAGGCCGCCACCGAATCCGCGCCGCTCGAGGATCGCGCGTTCGCTGTGGGCATCGCGGGATTGGCGCGGCCGGTGGACAGGTTCCTGGCGCCGCAACAGCCGGCCGAGGTTCGGATGGCCGCCGCTGCCGCGTTGGCGCGATCGTCGCCGGAAGCGGCCGCGCCCGCGTTCCTCGAACATTGGCGGTCGCTCACCGGGCCGATGCGCGAGATCGGCATGTCGGCGCTGATGATGACGCCGGCGACGATCGGCATGATGCTCGACGCCGTGGAGAAGAACAGGATACAGGCGTGGGCGATCGGCCAGGCGCGCATCCGGACGCTGCAACAACACAAGGACGAGGCCATCCGCACGCGCGCCGCGAAGCTGTTCGAGGACTCCGGAGCCGACCGCCAGAAAGTCCTCACGGCCTACATGCCGTCGGTCCACAAATCCGGCGACGCGGCCAAGGGCAAGGATGTGTTCGCGCGCGCCTGCGCCGATTGCCACGAACTGGACGGCGTCGGCAAGCAGGTGGGACCGGACCTGCGCGGCATCGTCAAGCGCTACAAGGAATCGCTGCTGGCGAGCATCCTGCTGCCGAGCGAGGCGATCGAGCCCGGCTACGAAGAGTACGTCGTCGAAACCAAAGACGGCCGCACGCTGACCGGACTGCTGGCCAAGGACACGCCGTCCAGCATTACGCTACGGCGCGCCAAGGGCGAGGAGGACGTGGTGCCGCGCGGACAGATCAAGGAACTGCGGTCCGGAGGCACATCGCCCATGCCGGACGGTATCGAGAAGGACGTATCGGTGGACCAGATGGCCGATCTGATCGCATACCTGAAGGTTCCCAAATAGGTGAAGCGGGAAGCGGATCATTTCGGGGACCGGCCGATGGTGCTGGTCTACATCGCCAGGAAGCTGAAGGAAGCGCTGGCGCTCGAGGAGACCTTGACCGCCGCGGGGCTCGACTACGCGGTGGAGACCGACACCTACATGGGCGGCGTCATCTTTCGCGGTGAGCGCACGGGCGCGTTCTTCTACGTGGAGGATCCGGATCAGACCCGCGCGCTCGAGGCGCTGCGGGCGGCCGGATACAAGCCGCTCGTCGTCGAGTAGAATCGAGTTCATGCCGAACTTCACACGCCGGGTCCTGCTGCAGGCCCCCATCGCAATCGCGGCCGCGCGCGCCGCGAGCAAACCCGCCACCGCCTTCTGCCTTTGCGGCGACCGTTATCACAACAGCGACTACATCCGCACCGCGCTCGGCAAGACGCTGGTGAAGGACGCGGGGATATCGATCGATTTCAGCGACGAACCGGGCCTGCTGAATCCGTCGCATCTTGGGCGCTACAAGATGCTCATCGTGCTGCGCGATGGCATGACGTGGCCCGGCGGCTACGACAACAATTCGAACGCGGCCTGGGTGGGCTCGGGTAAGCCCGCCATCGTGAGCGATCCGCCGCTCGCGTCCATGGACTCCAAGCCCCACTACTGGATCACGCCCGCGATGGGCAAGGCCGTCCGCGACTTCGCCCGCAACGGCGGCGGCATCCTCTTTTATCACAACGTGACCTACATCGCGCCGCATAACGACGACTTCCGCGACGTGCTGGGAGCCGTGACGGAAGGGCATCCGCCGATCCGCAAGTTCAAGGTGAAGGTCACCAATTCCGATCATCCCATCACGCGCGGCGTGCGGGATTTCGTCGTGACCGACGAGCAGCACTACATGAAGTACCAGAAGGATCCGAAGCACCTGCTGCTGCAATCGGTGAACGAAGACGGGCTGACGTTCAAGGATTTAGGAACGTCGGCTCCGGCGGGTTGGGCATACGACTACGGCAAGGGCCGCGTCTGCTATCTCGCGCCCGGCCACATGATTTCGGTGCTGTGGAATCCGGAGTACGAGAAGCTGCAGCGCAACGCGGCGAACTGGCTGCTGCGCAAGTGAGGCCGCGGTCAAACCAAGAACTCGCCCGCGCGCATCAACTGGCGTTCGTCCGCCCAGATATCGAACTTCCGCCCCACCACGTCGATGTGCGTCGACGAGAACCACTGGGCTCCCGTGTGATCGCCGTATGGGTTGCCGAACGCGATGTGCACCCCGGGGATCTTCTCGTCCTGCAGGATATTGCCGATCACGTCGCGCACGCCGATGTTGGTTCCGATGGCGAACTCGCCCACGCGGTCCGAATTCTCGTCGGTGTGGGTATAGCGCCAGAACTCGTCCTCGAGCTCCTTGTTCGCGCAGTGGGCCTCGGCCAGCCGGTTCTCCTTCACGATGAGCGTGAGCGGCGTTCGCCCCAGATCGCCGTACTTGGCGCAGAGATAGTCGCCCACCACGCCATCCACCACGAACACGCCGTTCACTTCTCCGGGCGTGGTCCAGACTTCGCCTCCCGGCAGGTTGCCCCACGTATTTTCGGAGATGATCCCGGAGGTCTTCAGCCACTTGTAGTCCGGATTCATCGACGCCACGATGCGCGTGCCCGCCGGATTCTCCGCGCGCACTTCGCGGCAAGGCCGCACGATATCGAGCAGCCGCAGCGACAGGGCGTCCACCGCGCCGTAGTCGGCGCGCATGCCCTCCATCATGATGCGGCGCGAGATGTTCACCATGTGCGCGTGGCGGATCTTCCGGCGGTTCACCACCTCGGTCATCTGCATCCGCGAACGTAACTCGCCCGTTTGCGCGACTACCGAAAAGATGGAAACGCGAGAGGTCTCCAGATCCTCTAGCACGGCGGCGGGCATGTCCACCAACGGCCGCGGCGTAAGATCCTCGAGCACGAAGTGGCGAGCCGGCGCGCCCACGGCCTCCACCTCTCGTGCGATCGCGGCGGCGATTTCGATCGACTCGCGATCCGCGATGACAGTGACCTTTTCCTCGGGCTGGATGCGCAGGCAGGCCCGCACCGCGTTGCGCGCGCCCGGCGACAGCTCCGGATCGAACGGAGTGGAGAGCAGGTTCATGGCGCGGCGAATTCGTTGGCGTCCTCGAACAGACCGGCTTCCGTCTCGGAGATCATGTAGTCGACCACCTTGGTCAGGTCGCGCGTCTCGCGCCACACCTTCAACTGGCGGTCGGCGCCCGCGCCGCGTTCGAGCATCGTGTGGATGTAGTCGAGTTCGCGGCGGCAGCCCATCTCGTCCACCACGTCGTCGATCAGGGCCAGGTACTCGAGCATCAGGTCGCGCATGGGCACTTCCACGCGCTTGCCGAAGTCGATCAGCTTGCCGTCCAGTCCGTATCGCACGGCGCGCCACTTGTTCTCCATGATCAGCGCGCGGCGGTACAGGCGGAACCCCTGGTTCATCGAGAACAGCTTGTACAGCTTGGCCACCGTGCACTGGATGAGCGCGGCCAGCGCGATGGTTTCGTCGGCGCGCATCGGGATGTCGCAGACGCGGAATTCGAGCGTGGAAAAGCTGGGATGGGGCCGGATGTCCCACCAGATCTTCTTCGCGTTGTCGATGCAGTTGGTTTGCACCAGCAGGTTGATGAAGTTCTCGTACTCGGAATAGCTCTGGAAGTAGTCGGGGATGTTGGTGCGCGGGAACTTGTCGAACACCTTGCAGCGGTAGCTCTTCAAGCCGGTGTCCATGCCGAGCCAAAACGGCGAATTGGTGGAAAGCGCCAGCATGTGCGGCAGGAAGTAGCGCGCCGCGTTCATGATGTGGATGGTGGTTTCCTTGTCCTCGATCCCGACGTGGACGTGCAGCCCGAAGATCAGGTTCGCGCGCGCCACCATCTGCATGTCCTCGACGATCGTTTCGTACCGCTCGTCGGGATAGATGCTTTGCTTGCGCCAGTCGGCGAACGGATGCGTGCCCGCCGCCGCCAGCCGCAGTCCGTTGCGGCGCGCCAGCTTGACGATCGCGCGGCGGATCGTGAAGATCTCCTCGCGCGCCTCGGAAATATTACGGCAGATGCGGGTGCCGACTTCGACCACGGACTGGTGCAGTTCGGGCTTGACCCGCTCCTCGAGCAGCATCCTGCCCTGGCCGATGATCTCTTCGGCGATGTGCGACCGCAGATCCCGGGTGACGGGATCGATGGTCATGAACTCTTCTTCGATGCCGAGCGTAAAGGTGGGCTTCATGGATTTAGCCGATCTCGCCCGTCAGAAACTTGGACCAGCGCAGGTCGAGCGTGCCGCGCGCCTGCCGCGCCCGGCGGATGGCGAGTTCGGCGACGGCGTCCACCACCCAGTTGAAGTTGTCCACGCCGACCGAATGGATGTCGGCGTCCGGCGCGGGATTCATGAAATCGATCGCGTAGGGGATGCCGTTCTCCACCGCGAACTCCACCGTGTTGAGGTCGTAGCCGAGCGCGGTGCACAGCTTCAGCGCGTCGCCGGTGACGCGGGCGAGCAGCGCCGGCTCCACCGGTGGACCGTCGTGCACGTAGCGCAGGTGATGCGGCTGCCGCGGATCGTAGCGCATCACGCGGACTTTCTCCTGGCCCACGACGTAGCAGCGGAAGTACTGGTCGAACTCGACGCCGCGCTGCAGACACATCGCGAGATCGCCGGTCTGATCGTAGGACGAGAAGAACTCGGAGGGCGATTCCACTTTGAAGACGTTCTTCCAGCCTCCGCCGAGGATCGGCTTGAGGAACGCGGGGAAGCCGACGGTCTCAAAAATCTCCTGCCATTCGATCGGATACTTCAGGTTTCGCATCGACTGCGCGGTGGTCCCCGGAGGATGCTGTTTGTGCGGCAGGATCACCGTCGGCGGCACCGCGACGCCCACCTTGGCGGCCAGCGCGTAGTTGAAGAACTTGTCGTCCGCGCTCCACCAAAACGGATTGTTGATCACCCAGGCGCCCTCGAGAATCGCGTGCTTGAGCCAGGCGCGATAGAAGGGGATATCGTGCGAGATCCGGTCCACGATGACGTCGTAGCCCGAGGGGACGCCGATGGAAGCGTGGCTGATCCGCACGTGCTCGGCCACGATGCCGGTGGGCCGCAACTCGTTGATGCGGTCGACGAGCGCGGGTGGGAACGTGCGCTCCATTCCATACAGGACGCCGATCTTCTTCATGATTCCTCCGGACTACGGAAAAAACTTGCGCGCCATGCCGCGCCACCACGGCCAGTCATGACCCGCTCCGCCGCCCCACACATCCAGCAAGTGCGGGACCGCCTTCGAACGCAGGATGCCGGACAGGCGAATGTTCTCTCCGAGGCAGATGTCGCGCTCGCCCGCCGCCAGCACGATGCGCAGGTTGTCGCGATACTCGCCCAGGATGCGGCCGTCGTCCAAGCTTGGCAGAAAATCGGGCGGGCAGTTGAAATAGCAGTTGTCGTCGTAGTAGCCGCCGAGGAACTGCTGGATGTCGAACGCGCCGCCCAGGCTCACCGCGCGGTCCACCATCTCCGGATGCCGGAGGGCGAAGTTCATCGTGTGGTACCCGCCAAAGCTGCAGCCGGTCAGCGAGACGCGGGTGGCGCCGGTGAGCGACCGGGCGAAGGGGACCAGTTCGTCCGCCACATAGCGGTCGTATTGGACGTGGCGGGCGGCTCGCGCCGCCGGTGGGACGGACTTGTCGTACCAGCTTTCCGCGTCGACGCTGTCGGCGCAGATCGCGCGGATACGGCCGCTCTCGATGGCGGGCGAAAGGGCCTCGATCATGCCGCGTTCCTCGTAGTCGCAGAAGCGGCCCATGGATGTCGGAAAAACGACGAGCGGCTCGCCCGCGTGGCCGAACACGAGCAATTCCATGTCGCGGCCCAGCGCGGGGCTGGTCCACTTGCTATATTCGCGGATCATTCGGGCGATTCGCCCAGTGTAGCGCGCGTTAGCGCCCGCCCGCCGGCGCGGCCGCGGGCTCCGGGGAGATGTCGCGGAACATGCGCAAGATGAGGTCGGGATACCACCGGTTGACCGGATTATAGGCGCGCAGCTTGGCGCGCAGATCCTTGCCCGCGTAAGGACGAGACTCGGCCAGATGGCGCGCTACGTGGTAGATGCCTTCCGGCACGGTCTCGAACTTGGCCCGGCCCGAGGCCCACCCGAAGATGTTGTTTCGCGTGTAGAGCCGCCCGCCGGTCTCGATCATCGCCAGACTCGGCAGCAGGCGCCAATCGAGGTGGTAGCGGTCGGCCGCGTCCAGGAACTCGGCCGCGTACCGGTCCAGCGGGCACCGGCGCGCCTGGAAGTACTTCGTGAGCCGCTCGAGCCGGCCATCCCCGGCGGGAATCGACGATTCCGGTTGCTGCGCCTTCGCCGCTGGATTCCACGCGGCGGCGCACATCATCAGGGCTACTCCCGGCCGGTACAGCTTGGCCGCGAGGAAACGAAGGCGGAGATGCGAAACTTCGATCATGGCCAGGAATCCCAGGACTGGTTGCTTGACGGACTTCCTGTTATCATACGCGAGGAGAGCCTATTCATCAACGATTTTTTTGAGGGCTCCCCGTTCGCGGTCTATACTTCTCAGTACTTTAACGGATATACACCTACCCAATGCGCACTCGTTCCCTGCTCGCCGTTGCCGGCGCATTTTCCCTGTTTTGCCTGACCGGATGCGGTGGGGGCGGAACGACCGCCGAGCCCCCTCCGGTCAAAGCGGCTACCTGGAGCACGATCCCCGGGATGCCGGAGATCCTCAACCCGCTCGACATTTATTCGGAAGCCGCGCCCGGCAAGATGAGTCCCAAGGTCAAGGACCATCTGAACCGCGTCTATGTGCCGAACAACGTTACCAACGTCATCGACGTGATCGACCCCGAGACTTTCAAGATAGTCGACACGTTTCCGGTGGAGAAGGAGCCGCAGCACGTCACGCCGTCGTGGGACCTACGCTGGCTGTGGATCGGCGCCGATCAGGGCAACACGCTGACCAAGGTGGACCCGCTCACCGGTAAGAAAGTGGCGACGCTGAAGATCGAGGATCCCTACAACCTCTACTTCACGCCTGATGGCAAGTACGCGATCGTCGTCGCCGAGCGGATGCGGCGGCTGGATTTCCGCGAACCGGAGTCGATGAAGCTGATCGAAAGCGTCACCGTTCCGTGCCGCGGCGTGGATCACATGGACTTCTCCGCCGACGGCCGCTATGCGATCGCCACCTGCGAGTTTTCCGGCGAGATGATCAAGGTCGATACGGTGAACCGCAAGTACCTATCCAAGATCACTCTGCCCAACGGCGGCATGCCGCAAGACGTGAAGCTTTCGCCCGATGGCAAGGTGTTCTACGCCGCCGACATGCAGAACAACGGCATGCATCTGATCGACGGCGAATCGTTCCAGATCACCCGGTTCATTCCCACGGGAAAAGGTTGCCACGGACTGTACATCAGCCGCGATTCCAAACTCATGTACATCTCCAACCGCGGCGAAGGCACGGTCACCGTGTTCGACCTGGCCACGCAAAAAGAAGTGAAGAAGTGGGTGATTCCCGGCGGCGGCAGCCCCGACATGGGTGGGCTTTCGGCCGATGGGAAGACCATGTGGTTCTCGGGCCGCTATCACAAGGAAGTCTACGCCTTCAACACCGATACGGGTGAACTGCGCGCGCGGATCAAGGTGAAGCGCGGGCCGCACGGACTTTGCGTGTGGCCGCAGCCGGGCCGCTATTCGGTGGGACACACGGGCATTCTGCGATAATCTTCCGCATGGTTCGCCATGCATTCGGATTGGCCGCGGCCGCTGCGTCGTGTTTCGCGCAGGCGATGCCGTTGCCCGCTGGAGCGCGGGTCGAAAAGGATATCGTTTACGCCGAAGCCGGCGGGCGGCCGCTCGGCTTGGACCTCTACTTGTCGGGCCAGCCGGGCCGGCCGTTGATCGTGTGGGTCCACGGCGGCGCCTGGCGGTCGGGCAGCAAGGATCGATGTCCGGCGCCGGTGGCGTTGCGCGCCGGATTCGACGTGGCCTGCGTGTCGTACCGGTTGAGCGGCGCCGCCATCTTCCCCGCCCAGATCCACGACGTGAAGGCATCGGTGCGATGGCTGCGCGCCAACGCGGCGAAGTACGGCTACGATGCCGGGCGGATCGGCGCGTGGGGATCGTCCGCCGGCGGCCATCTGGTGGCGCTGCTCGGGACGAGCGGAGGGGTCGCGGAGATGGAAGGCGCCGTTGGCGTGACGGGCGTGTCCAGCCGCGTCCAAGCCGTGGTGGACTTCTTCGGGCCCACCGATTTCCTGCAAATGTCGAAGTTCCCGAGCACCATTCCGCATGACGCGCCCGACTCGCCGGAGTCGCTGCTGGTGGGCGGGGCGATCCAGGAGAACAAGGACAAGGTGGCGCGAGCCAATCCCATCACCTACGTAACGCCTGACGATCCGCCGTTCCTCATCGTGCACGGAGACGAGGACAAACTGGTTCCCATCAACCAGAGCGAACTGCTCCTCGATGCCTTGCGGAAGGCGGGCGTGGACAGCCGGTTCCAGCCGATGAAGGGCGAGGGGCACGGATTCAAGAGTCCCGAGCCCAACCGAATGGCGATGGAGTTTTTCGGCCGCGTGTTCCGCGTGGCGGCGCCTCAACTGAAGTCGCCGGAAGTGCACTCCGATGGCCGGGTCACGTTCCGGCTCCGCGCGCCCGCGGCTCGCGCTGTTTCAGTGCGTGGCGACTGGGACGACAACGGCGGGCGCCACGAAATGGCGAATGACGGCGGCGTCTGGTCGGCCACCACGCCTGCGATGGCGCCCGATATGTACAGCTACTCGTTTGACGTGGATGGCGTGCGGCTGCCCGACCCGCGCAATCCGGTGATCAAGCCGGCGTCGAACGGCGGACCGGTGAGTCTGGTGGACGTGCCTGGGGCGCGCGCGGCGTATCAGGCGATCCGCGCTGTCCCGCATGGCGCGGCTCACGTTCACTACTATTCCTCCCAGGCGACGGGTGGATTGCGCCGGCTCCACGTGTACACGCCGCCCGGCTACGAAACCGGCGGCGCGCGATATCCGGTACTGTACCTTTTGCATGGGTCGGGCGATTCCGACGCCGAGTGGCTGACAGTCGGCCGCGCGGGGATCATCCTCGACAACCTGATCGCCGAAGGGAAGGCGAAGCCGATGATCGTCGCCATGCCGGACGGGCATCCCGTGTCGCCGATGGCAGGGCAGGAGATGCGCGGACGCAACACGGAGTTGTTCACGGCCGACCTCATGGGAGACGCGATGCCGCTGGTGGAGAAGCTCTACCGTGCATCCGGCAAACGGGAGGATCGCGCGCTGGCGGGCCTGTCAATGGGCGGCGGCCAGACGCTGGCGGCGGGCTTGGCCAACCTCGACAGGTTCTCGCACCTTGGCGTGTTCAGTTCCGGCGTCCGCGACGCGGCGGATTTCGAATCGCGGCACGGCGCGGTGCTCGGCGCGCCGGCGAAGACCAACGCGCGCCTGAAGCTGTTCTGGATCGGATGCGGGATCAAGGACACGGGTGCGATGCCGGGGTTGAAGACGCTACGGGCCAGCCTGGATGGGCACGGGATCAAGTACACCTATCGGGAGAGCGAGAGCGGCCACAACTGGCGGCAGTGGAGGTTGTACTTGAGCGAGTTCGCGCCGTCGCTGTTCCGGTAGCGACCGGCCCGCCAAGTTGTCGGGCCGATCCGGACAAAATGGCGGGATCGGGTGGCGTCGCATCGTCAGGCCACTGAAAGTAAAGGCCGGTGGGTTTGGAAGCGGGATTGCTTTCCACGCTGCCATGAGACGGTTTCCGCATTTCCTGTTGGTAGGTAGCTGCCATGGCGGTGTGCGCGCTGGCTGGTCCGCCGCAGAGGCCCGGGAAGAAGATCTCGCGCGACTTGGAACGTAAGTCCGCCCACGAGCGCGTTCGGGTTCTCGTGAAGTTCAATGTTCCGGTGGCGGCGCGTCACGAGCAGGACGTGATGTCGAAGGGCGGCCAAACGCGGGGGCGCTTTGGCGCGCTCGGCATCGGCATGTACGAAATGAGCGCCTCCGAAGCCAAGAAACTGGCCGATTCGAAAGAGATCGACGCCATCGCACTCGATGGGCGGGTCTCGGCGAGCATGGACCTCACGCAGCCGGCCACCAACACTACAACGGCGAGGATCTACGGATACACCGGCGCCGGGATCGGGGTCGCGGTGATCGACAGCGGCGTGACGCCTGGCAACGACTTCAAGGTGTCCGGCTCGAACTCGTCCCGCATCGTCTATAGCCAGGACTTCACCGGCAGCGGTACCACGAACGACCAGTTCGGCCACGGAACCCATGTCGCCGGCATCATCGCGGGCAACCGCGCGAACTCGTCGGGGACTAACGCGAAGAAGAACCTGTCCGGCATCGCGCCGGCCGCCAATATCATCAATTTCAAGGTCCTCAACCAGCAGGGCGCGGGCTCCGATGGCAACGTGATCGCGGCGATCGACCGCGCCGTGGCGTTGAAGGCCACTTACAACATCCGCGTAATCAATCTGTCGCTTGGCCGCGCGCCCATCGATTCGTATGTCAACGACCCGCTGTGCTGGGCGGTGGAGCGCGCCTACCACGCGGGTATCGTCGTGGTGGCGTCGGCCGGCAACCAGGGCCGCAACAACTCGGGCGGCAATCAGGGATACGCCATGATCGCTTCCCCCGGGATCGACCCCTACATCATCACCGTCGGGGCCGTGCGGACCTTGCTTACCAGCGCGCGCTCCGGCGACTCGGTCACCACCTATAGCTCCAAGGGTCCGACCCTGTACGACAACTTCGTGAAGCCGGACGTCCTGGCGCCGGGCAATCTGGTCGCCGCGCCGCGCTCCAATGGAAGCTATCTCGAGACGCAGTTCCCCGCCGTGATCGTGCCGACCAGTTTTTATCTGAACAATGGAACCACCGCGGCCGGCAGCTATATCCGGCTGAGCGGCACCAGCATGGCGACGCCCGCGGTGACCGGAACAGTGGCATTGATGCTGCACAAGAACTCCACCCTCCGTCCCGACGTGGTGAAGGCGCGGATCATGAAGTCGGCGTCGAAGACGCTGGCCAACGCGGGCAGCAACATCGGAACCAACGGCGCCGTGTTCCCGATCGTGAACGACCTGTTCACCATTGGCGCCGGCTATCTCGACACGCTCGCCGCTCTCAACAACAGCGATACGGCCGCGACTGGCGAGGCCTACTCTCCGATCGCTTGGCACGATGCCTCGGCCGGCGCGGTGAAACTCGACATCGTTCCCAGTCTGGATATTTGGGCGGCGGCTGCCTTCTCGCCCACCGCGATCTACGGCACCTCGAACTTGACCAGTTCCACCACGGTGTGGGCTCCCTCGACCGCGGTTTGGGCGAGTTCGTCCGCGGGAGCTTTCAACATCATCTGGGGCGACAACATCATCTGGGGCGACAACATCATCTGGGGCGACAACATCATTTGGGGTGACACCGTTCTTGCCCAGTCGCTGGCCGGCGGCGACCAGTAAGCTACTTGGCGGCCGCTTGAAGCCGGGACAGGAAGTTCGTGTCCAGACGCCCGGCCTGGAAATCGGGATGCGCCATGATTCTCTGGTGGAGCGGGATCGTCGTATAGATCCCCTCCACCACGAACATTTCCAGGGCCCGCTGCATTCGTTGGATCGCCTCGGTGCGAGTGCCGCCATGGGTGATCAGCTTGGCCACCAGCGAGTCGTAGTAGGGAGGAATCACGCCGTCGGTGTAAGCCGCGGTGTCCACGCGGACGCCGATCCCCCCGGGAAGGTTGAGGCCGGTGATCCGGCCTGGGGAGGGAGTGAACTTCTCGGGGTGTTCGGCGTTGACGCGGCATTCGATCGCGTGGCCGCGAATCGAAGTGTCGGCGGGAATCACGTCCGCCAGCCGCGCTCCGGCCGCCACCAGGATCTGCGCCTTCACCAGATCGGTTCCGGTGATCGCCTCGGTGACCGGATGTTCCACCTGAATCCGGGCGTTCACCTCGATGAAATAGAGGCTGCCGGTCTCGTCCATCAGGAACTCCACCGTGCCCGCGTTGGTGTACCCGACGTCGCCCAGCGCCTTTTCGAGCCGGCGCGACATCGCCTCCCGGAGTTCCACGGTAACCGCCGGAGAAGGAGCCTCTTCCACCAGCTTTTGATGCCGCCGCTGGATGGAGCATTCGCGTTCGCCCAGCACCCGCACCGATCCGTGCTCGTCGGCGATCACCTGGAATTCGATGTGCCGCGGCCGTCCGATGTACTTCTCGATGTACACGTCGGCGTTGCCGAACGCCGCTCCCGCTTCGGCCTGCGCCTGGCCCAGCAGATCGGTCAGCAACTCAGGCGATTCCACCACGCGCATGCCGCGTCCGCCGCCGC
>SYLY01000199.1 GCA_005808475.1 Acidobacteriota bacterium | reverse complement strand
GCCGGTGGATCCGAAGTGATTCGCATCGAGGCCGACGGCTATCCGCGCAGGCTGTGGACGAACGCTTCCGACATCGCCTACGCGCTGGCATTCGACGCGCAGGGCCGGGCGCTGATCGGAACCGGTAACAAGGGCGCGATCTACCGGCTCGAGGACGACCTGCTCCATTCGCTGCTGTTGAGCGCCGCGCCCACGCAAGTGACCGGGCTCGCGTCCGGCCCCGGCGGCGCCATTTACGCGGTCACGGGGAACATCGGCAAGGTCTATCGGATCGGGCCCGCCATCGAGAAAGAGGGCGCGATCGAGAGCGAGACGCTCGACGCCAGCTACTTCACCTATTGGGGCCGCATCCACTACGGCGGCACGCCGGCCGGCGGTTCGGTGAAGTTGGAAACCCGCAGCGGCAACCTGGAATCGACGCGGGGCCGCTGGAGCCCGTGGGCGGCGGTCCCGCTGAATTCGTCGCACGGACGGGTGGCGTCGCCGGCGGCGCGATTCCTCCAATATCGCGCGACGCTGACGGCCGCGGCGGACGGCAAGTCGCCGGGGCTCGCTTCGGTGGACATCGCGTATCTGCCGAAGAACGTCGCACCGGTTGTGGAACTGATCGAGACCACTCCACCCAACTACCGTTTCCCGGCCTCGTCGCTCACGCTGAGTTCGGCGCAGTCGCTCAACCTGCCCGCGCTCTCGCGCAATCCCGGCAAGCCGAGCGTGCCGGGCGCCGCGCTGAGTGAAGCCCCTGCCAGTTCGATGAGCTACGCCAAGGGCCACATCGGCGCGCGATGGCTCGCCCGCGACGAGAACGGCGATTCACTGCTATCGACGGTGGAGATCCGCGGGGAGCGCGAGTCTTCGTGGAAGCCCCTCAAGGCGGATATCCGCGAACGCAACCTGAGTTGGGATTCCACTGCCTACCCGGACGGCGAATACCGCTTGCGCGTGACCGCGGCCGATTCGCCCTCCAATCCGCCCCACCTGGCGATGATGGGATCGCTCGAGAGCTACCCGTTCGTGATCGACAATTCGCCGCCCCGTGTCACCGCGCTGGCGGCGTCGCGGTCCGGTATGAAGATCGAGGTTCGCTGGCACGCGGCGGACGCGCTGAACACGCTCGCCAAGGCCGAGTACTCGGTGGACGGCGGCGACTGGAAGGCGGTGGAGCCCACCACGCGTCTGTCCGATTCGCAGGAGCACGACTACGTGCTGGCCCTCGACGGGCTCGCGCCTGGCGAGCACGTGATCGCGGTGCGTATCACCGACGAGGCCGATAACCAGGCCGTGGAAAAGATCGTCGCGTCTCTCCAGTAGCGCGCGTCATTTCTTCCGCTTCGCGATATCCTGCTCGTCCGCCTTGATGCGGAGTTCGAGTTCCTTCGCTTCCTTCGCGCTCTTGTCCGCTTCCGCGAGCGCCGTCTTCACGCGCTTCAGCAGGAACTCCTGGCGCGGGGGATCGTTGCGCTTCTTCGAGCCGAAGATCGCCGACGCTTCGTAAAGCAGCTTGGCCGCGGCGAGTTGGAGCGCGGCTCGCGGCGCCGTGGCGGGCGTGGCCTTGTACGCAGCCTGCGCCTTGGCTGCGTCGCCTCCGGCGCCGGCGAATTCGGCCGCCGTGGAGACGATGCCGCGTTCCACCATCTGCGCCGCCGTGGTCTCGATATCCGCCTGGGACGGCAACTGTCCGGCGCCGATGCGCGTCATCGCGGGAGGGCGGCCTAGCGATCCACGCGGCGGGAAGGGGAAGTGCAATGCCACATCGCCCGAAGGCGATGCCTTAACGAACCCATCGTACGTTTCGGCGAGTTCCATCGACAGCGCGGCGGCGGCGTTCCGGTAGTCGGCCACCTTCTTGTGGAACGGGCCCGGCTTGTCCTTGTTGGCGCGCGCTCCGAATTCGTAGTAGTCGGCGAGTTCGCGCAAGCCTTGCATTCGGCCACCCTGCAGGACCAGCCGCCACACGCGCGTCTTGTTGGCGATTTCGCTTTCGGACTTGGCCATCTTGGCCAACCAGTCGTCCGCCTTCGCGTAGTCGCCCTTGTTGTAGTTGTCGAGCGCCGTGGCGAAGTAGTATTCGGGCGTCCCGGACCGAGGTGGTGGAGGTCCGCTCGAACATCCGGCGAGAAGCACGAGAGCAGCGGTCAAGAATATTTTGGTCATGAGGGCCTCCTGAGCCGTATTGATTATCACAGCGGATCGCGGGAAGCAACCCCCCAGGGCGCCGCCGGCGCCGCCGACCAGAGCGTGCCGCGGTACTCGGCGACGCCCAGCGCCAGCTTGTCTTTCGCCACGGCGAGCCCGATGTCGCGGGGCCGCATGCGGGCGATGGTCAACGCCGCGTGTGGGAACTCCAGCACCTTCTTCGCGCCGCCCGCGGCCTTGCCATCGGCCACCGGCGATGCCCATACCGAGAGCCCGCCTTCCTGGGAAGACAGATAGTACAACCAACGTCCGTCCGGAGACCACTCCGGTTGCGACGCATCGAAGCTGTCCGGCGTCAGCCACGTCCAATCCCGTTCACCGCCGATAGGAGCGTCCGCCACCTTCGCGATCGCCATGCGCGACCGGTGGTCCGCGAAGGGTACCGGGAATGCGATCCACTGCCCGTCCGGCGACGATCGCGCGTCGGCGAGCGACAGGTTCCACGTTGGATGGCGCAGCAGCACGGTCCGCTTTTTCGAAGCCAGGTCCATCAGGCCGACGGTTCCGGGCGGTTCGCGATGGAAGTAGAGAACGCTCGCTGCCCCGGCGGTCCACTGGAACGAACCCTGGCCGGTGGACTCCTTCCAGACGAGCGCGGGAGGTCCGCCGTCGAATCGAGATCGATAGATCGTTACCACTTCGCCATCGTGCGCGTCGTACACCAGTTCGGAGCCATCGCTCGAGATGGCCGGCATGTGCTCGCGTAGAGGTCCGTTCGTGATGGCGGTCTCCCGGCCGGTGGCGAGGTCCTTCACGCGCACCTCGAAGTTGCCGCCGCGGCTGGTCTCCCAGGCGATGCGGGAGCCGTCCGCCGAAAGGCTGGGACGCTGGTCGATGGCGGGATCGTCCGTGAGGCGTTGCAACGCGCCTTTCGCGGCGGCTTCGTTCGCGCGCAGAGGGAGCGTCCAAACGTCGATGTTCTCCGAGCGGCTGGCGAAGAACACGCGGCCGTCCGGCGCGATGGCGGGGCTGGACTCGTCGCGGTCCTCGGCGGTCAGCCGTTTGACGGCGCCATTGGCCAACACGAACAGCCTCGACTTGCCATGATCGTCCGCGGTGAACACGATACCGCGCTTCGTGGATGCCTCTGGAACGGCCGTGGCTGGCAGCTTGTGCTTCTTCAGGATCGCGGCCGCGCCGAGCGGCTTCGGCCCGGCTCCGGGCGCGGCGGACCACCAGTCGCACTCGCTCCGGCCGCGGCACGCGGCGAAAACGAGCGCTCCCTCCGCCGTCCACACGGGCGCGGAGGAAGCGTCGAAATCCGGGTGGATCGCGCGCGGTTCGCCGCCCTTCGCGTCCACCGTAAAGAGCTTGCCCGCTGCGCGGTACGAGATTGTCCGCCCGTCCGGAGCGAACCGGGGCCGCTCACCGCCGCGCGCCAGAAGCCTCGCGCGTCCACCCCGGACCGGCGAGATCCAGATGCCTCCGCCGTCCTCGTCCGACCGGTACACGATCGATTTGCCATCGGGGGAAAACGCCGGCTGGCGATGATCGATGCCGCCGTTGGTGACGCGCCGCGGCGGACCTCCGTCCACCGGCATCGTCCAGATCCGCAGGGAGCGCGATCCTTCCCGCGTCGACGCGAACGCGAGCAGTTTGCCGCCGGCCGAAACCGCTGGATCCGCGGCGAGCGCCGGCTCGTCGAGTACGTTGCGCGAAGTCTGGCCGAAAGAGGCCGCGGCTACTCCCGCGAGAAGAAAGCGAAGTGCGAGGATCAAGCGGCGATTCTACATCACTCGCGCGGTGTCCCGAAGCGGCATAGAATGAATCCGGAGGTAGTCTCGATGAGCATCCATCGCCGCCAGTTCCTCGGATCCACCGCGGGTGCGCTTGCCGCCGCTCCCCGCGCGGACGATTTCGACGCAATCCGCAAGGAGTTTCCGCGCGCCATGAACGAGGTCTACCTCGACGCGGCCGCGCACATGCCGCTCCCGCGCTACACGGCCGAGGGCATGCGCCGCTACATGGATTTCCACATGTACGGGCCGGGCGAAGGGCGCGGCGAGTACGCCGCCAAGGCGACCAAGGACGCCCACGTGCTGTTCGCCAAGCTGATCGGAGCCAAGCCCAGCGAGATCGCCCACGCGATGTGCACCAAGGCCGGCGAGGCCGCCGTGCTCAACGGGCTGCGCATCCGCGAATCGGGCGGCAACGTCGTCACCAACGATCTGCACTACGCGGGCTCGGTCCACGACTACATCGGCCGGCGCAAGGAAGGTTTGGACGTGCGCATCGTCCGCCATCGCGACTGGCGGATCGACTTCCGCGACATGGAGCGCGCCGTCGACAAGAAGACCAAGCTCGTCTCCATCACCCTGGTCTCCAACGTGAACGGTTCGGTGGAAGACGCGAAATCGCTGAGCGAACTCGCGCACGCCAACGGCGCCTACCTCTACGCCGACATCATTCAGGCGGCGGGCAGCGTGCCGGTGGATGTGAAGGCGCTCGGCATCGACTTCGCCGCGTGCTCCAGCTACAAGTGGCTGCAGGGCGCGCGCGGCGCGGGTTTCCTCTATGTGCGCGAGGATCTGCAAGGACGCGTGGTGCAAGATCTGAGCCATCCCGGCTACGTCCACTACAACTACGAGCCATGGGTGACAAAGAAGAATCCCGCCGAGGACGACTTCCCCTATCGCGAGCCTTCCACCGCCAGCCGCTACGAACCCGGCAATATCAACTACACCGCGTATGCCGGCGGATCGGAGGCGCTGAAGCGGATGCTCGCGGTGGGGATCGAGAACATTTACGCGCACGCCAAGCCGATGTGCGACCGCTTGAAGAAGGAACTGCCGGATCTCGGCTACCGCTTGATCACTCCGATGGACGCCAAGAGTTCGCTGGTGGTGGTGCAGGCCAAGGATCTGAAAGCATCGCTGGCGAAGCTGAAGAAGGCGAACGTGCAGGTCACCTCGGCAGGGGAGAACCGGCTGCGAATTTCGCCCGCGGTCTACAACAACATGAGCGACATCGACGTGCTGTTGAAGGCGCTCGCCTGAGCCAGGGACGCCGCCGGGCCGGCTAGCCCTTCTTGCCCGCGCGCGGCTCTTCCCGCTCGATCGCCTCCCGCGACTCCGGCGTGCGACCCCGGTCGCCCGTCTCCTCGATCCATCGATCCAGCAGCCCGCCGAGACGCGTCAGCGCGGCCCGATGCCGCGGATCGCCGGCCAGGTTGCGGACTTCGTGCGGATCGGCCTGGTGATCGTATAGCTCGACCTCCTGCTTGCGCGGAGCCATCCACTGCGCCTGCACCGGATTCAGCTTGCCCGCCGCGTGCAACTCCTTCATCGCGTTCTGCGTGGGATAACTGGTGGTGATGTACTGATTGAACTGCGTGTAGGGCTTCTCCGGCATGAAATTGCGGATCAGCTTGTAGCGGCTGTCGCGCGCCGCGCGGATGCGGTCGACGGTCATGTCGCAGCGGTCCCGGGCGGTGAAGACGTGTTGGCGCGGCTGGCCCGTCAGCAGGCTCTGGCCGTGCATCGGCGATGGCATCGGCAGGCCCGCCATCTCGAGCGTCGTGGCCGTGATATCGAGCGCGATCGCCGGGTCTTTGCGGACCGTTCCGGGTTTGATGTGTCCGGGCCATCGCACCAGCAGCGGGACGTGCGTTCCCGGGTCGTACAGCCACTGTTTGCCGCGCAGCAGACACCGCCCGTTGTCGCCGAACACGAAGATGGCGGTGTTGTCGAGCAGCCCCTCGGACTTCAGCAGTTCGAGCACGCCGCCGACCTGCGTGTCCCAATAGTTCACCGCGTCCAGATAGTTCGCCACCTCGTCGCGAACCACGGGATGATCGGGATAGTAGGGCGGCAACTCCACCTTGGCCGGATCGACGAGTTGTTTCGCCTGACGCGCCAGCGGCCACATGGGACCCTTGTGCGGCGCGGTGAAGTTGATCTGCGCGTAGAAGGGCTGCCCCTTGGCGCGCTGATTCCAATGCGTGCCGTCGAACGGCTTGCCTTCCACCTTGCAGTTGAAATCCGTCTTGCCGGAAGCGCGAAGCCCCGGCGCGATGGCAGTGACGTTGGCGGTGAAGTAGCCGGCGTCGCGGAGCCGGTGCGACACCAATCGCACGCCGTCCGGCAGTGCGTAGCCGTCCTGCCGGTGGCTGCGGTGGTTGTGCGTCCCTGTCGCCGTCTGGTAGACGCCGGTGTTCCAGCCGGACCGGCTCGCCGAGCACACCGGAGCCGTGGTGAACGCGTGCGTGAACCGGACGCCTTCGTTCGCGATGCGGTCGGCGTGCGGCGTATGAACGAGCGGGTGTCCGTAACAGCCGAGTTGCGGACCCAGGTCGTCGCCGAGAATCCAGAGGATATTCGGGCGGTCGTTCCGGTTCTGCGCGCGCAGATTCAGGAACGGCGCGCCGGCGGCGGTGAGCGCCGAGCGGCGGGAGATCGAAAAGCTCATGCGAGGATGTCCTTGACCGGATCGCCGAACACGTCGGTGAGCCGGAAGTCGCGGCCGGCGTAGCGATAGGTCAGGCGAGTGTGGTCGATGCCGAGCTGATGCATCATGGTCGCGTGCAGGTCGTGAATCGATACGCGATTCTCGACGGCCTTGAAGCCGAACTCGTCGGTGGCGCCGTAGGCGATGCCGCCTTTGATGCCGCCGCCGGCCATCCACATGGTGAACCCGTAGGGGTTGTGATCGCGTCCGGTTCCGCTCTCGGAAACGGGCGTTCGCCCGAACTCGCCGCCCCAGACCACCAGCGTTTCGTCGAGCAAGCCGCGCCGCTTTAGGTCGCGAATCAGGGCGGCCGCGGCGCGATCCATGCCAGGGCAGCGTTCGCGGAGCCGTTTCTCGATCTTTTCGTGATCGTCCCACGGTTGGCCGATGCCTTGATTCACGTGCACGTAGCGGACGCCCTTTTCCACCAGCCGGCGGGCCAGCAGGCAGCCGTTGCCGAACGGATCGGGTCCGTACTCGGCGCGAACGGTCTCCGGCTCCTTCCGGATGTCGAACACGTCGAGCGCCTCGAACTGCATCCGGTAGGCCGCTTCCATCGACTTAATGCGCCCCTCGAGGTAATCGTCGGGGCCGAACGTCTTGCCGAAGCCGCGGTTCAGCGCCTGGATCGCGTCCAGGTCCGCGCGCTGGTCCTCCGCGGCGCTCCACTTGTTGCGCAGATCCGGGATCATCTTCTCCGGCGCGGTCTCCGAGCAGTTGAACGAAATCCCCTGATGTTCCGCCGGCAGGAATCCCGATCGCGCCAGCGAACCTCCACTGCCGCCGAAGCCCGGCGATAGCACCACGAAAGCGGGCAGGTTGTCGTTCTCCGTGCCGAGCCCATACGACACCCACGCGCCGGTGGAGGGCCGCGTGGCGAGGATGCTCCCGGTGTGATAAAGGCTTCTCGCCGGCGTGTGCGTCGGGTTGAACGTGTACATGGAGCGGATCACGCACACGTCGTCGATCACCGCCGCCAGTTGCGGCAGAAGTTCGCTGACGTCGACGCCATTCCTGCCGTATTTGGCGAACTTGAAGGGCGAAGGCAGCAAGCCGCCCGTTTCGCGCTCGGTCCGCAGATTGGTGGAATCGGGCCGTTGCCCGGCATACTTCTCGAGCGCCGGCTTGGGATCGAACATGTCCACGTGCGACGGTCCGCCGGCCAGGAACAGCATGATGACGTGCTTGGCGCGGCCAGGCAGCTTCGGGCCGGAGTAGAAGCCGTGGATCGCCGCGCGGGCGTCGCGCGCCAGCATTCCCGCCAACGCCACCGATCCGAATCCGCCACCCAGGCGTGTCAATAATTCGCGGCGTGAAAAAGGTCCGCTCATGGCTGGAAGATCACCTCGTTGGTTGAAAGCAGCACTTGCGCGAAGCTCTCCGGTCCGCGCTTGGCCAGATATGTGAGCGCGGCGTCGAGCTCTTCCGGGGACGGATCGCGCGCCAGCACGCGCCGGAACAGCGCTCGCGCCGTGTCCGCCGCGGAAGCGTCCGCCGCGACCGCCTTCACGACGCCTTCCGCCGCCAGCTTCATGAACGAACTGTTCAGCACGAAGAGCGATTGCAGGGACGATGTGGTGAGATCGCGGCCGGGGCTGGTCTGCGCGGCGTCGGGAAAATCGTAGAGTTGCAGCAGCTTGCTGACTCGCGACCGGCTTACCCGGCCATACACGGTCCGCCGGACCGATTCGTCGGCGTCCACGTCCTCCGACGGACCGCCCGGATTCGGATTCATGCGGCCCGAGACGTGTAGCAGCGTGTCGCGATACGCTTCCACGTCCAGCCGGCGCGGATGCATGCGCCACAGCAGCGCGTTCGCCTGATCCACCGCCTGTGCGTCCGGGCGCGGCTTGCTCGACTGCCGGTAGGTGGAGGAGAGCAGGATCTCGCGGTGCAGCCATTTCAACGACCAACCGTTCCGCACGAACCGGGCAGCCAGATCGTCGAGTAGCTCCGGGTGCGACGGCTTTTCGCCCTGCGTGCCGAAATCGCTGGGGGTCGGCGAGAGTGGCTTGCCGAAGTGCCATCCCCATACGCGATTCACGATCACGCGCGCGGCCAGCGGGCCGGCGTCGTCGAACAATTTGTCCGCCAGTTCCAGGCGGCCCGATCCATTGCGGAACGCGGTCTCGCCGCGCGAAAGCACTTCCACGAACTTGCGGGGAACGGGCTGCCCCGGAGTGGCTACATTTCCGTTGATCAGCACTGGATAGTCGCGGGCCTCGCCGGGTTTGTATTGAAGGACGGTGTAGGCTTTTTCCGATCCATCCACGTACTGCGCCGCGTCGTAGACGGCGTTCATGTAAGGCTCGCGCGACGTGGTCTCGACGCGCCGCTGCCGCGGTTGATCCTTCGCCGGCGGTGCGAACGTCCAGTACCTCTCGAGGCTCTTCACCAGCGCCGGATACTTGTCCTGGTAGCTCTTCATCTCCTTTTCAAGCGCCTGGAGTTCGGGCTTCCACTTGGCGACCAGTTCCACCGAGTTGACCACGGTCAACGCCTCGCCACTGAGCAGGTTGATCGAATAACGCAGGTCGAACAGCCGCCGCTGCACCCAGAGATAGCGGCGCTCCACTTCGGGTTCGACGTCGAACATCGGCCGTTCAACGCGCATGGTGGAGGCGAACACGCCCGCGAGCCCATAGTAATCCTTGGTGCTGAGTGGATCGAACTTGTGGTCGTGGCAACGGGCGCAAGCGACGGTGAGGCCGAGCACGCCGCGGGTCACGGCGTCGATGCGGTCGTCGAAGTCGTCGGCGAGGAAGCCGCCGATCACGTCCGCCGAGAGCCGCTGGTCCTTGTGATAGACGGGAGCCGTGCCCAGGTATCCAAGCGCTCGCAGTTCGTCTCTCGGGACGCTCATGTGATCGGCGGCGAGTTGCATCTTCACGAAGCGGTCGTAGGGGACGTCCCGGTTCATCGCCTCGATCACCCAGTCGCGATAGCGCCAGGCGAAGGGATAGGGCGGGTTGGTCGCCTCGGACGTCGGGTTGTCCTCGGCGAAGCGGGCCACGTCCAGCCAATGCCGTCCCCAGGCCTCGCCATAGTGGGGCGACGCGAGCAAGCGCTCGACCAGATCCGCGTAAGCGGCCGGATCCTTGGACGCGGCGAAGCGCTCCACTTCGTCGAAGGCCGGTTTATAGCCCACCAGATCCACGTAGACGCGGCGGATTAGCGCCCGCTTGTCCGCGGCGGGCGACGGGGCGAGCTGCCTGGCGTCCAGCTTCTCCAGAACAAAATAGTCGATCTTCGTGGCCGGCCACGACGCCGCCTTCACCTTCGGGCGGGGACGCTCGGCGAGCGGCTGGAACGCCCACCACTTGCGGCCTTCCTCGATGGACATGCCGCGCGGTTTCGCCGAAGCGGCAGGTGCGTCCTGGCGCGGATCGGGCGCGCCGCCTTCGATCCATCGCCGGAAATCGGCGGCCACGTCATCCGGCAGTTTGCCGCCGGGAGGCATCTGCAGGTGCGTGTCGCGATACTCGATCGCGCGGAGCAGATGACTTTCGGCGGGCTTGCCGGGAACCACCGCGGCGCCGAGCCGTCCGCCTTTCAGCGCGCCGGCCTTGGTGTCCAGCACCAAGCCCGACATCGGCGACTTCGACTGGCTCGAGTGGCATGCGTAGCACTTGGCCGCCAACACGGGCCGGATCTTCGTTTCGAAGAACGCGGAGTCCACCGGCTGCGCGGAGACGCAGCCCACCAACAGCAACGAAACTCCTAGCAATTTCCGGGCCATGGATTTCCGATTCTATCAGGCGGGGTATACTGGCCCAAGTCCATCGATTTCAGTGAGGTTCCTCCGTGCGGCAACGAATCCCCGTCGTCCTGCTTGTCTTATCGTTTTCGGCCCCGGCCCAAGATACCCGCGGTACGATCGCCGGCACGGTGACCGATCCGCAAGGCGCCGTGGTCGTGGGCGCGAACGTGGTTGTGGCCAACACCGGCACGGGCGTCTCCACGCGGCTGGTGACCAACGAAACCGGCTACTACGAAGCTCCGCTATTGATACCCGGCTCCTACAGCGTGACGGCGGAGATGGCCGGCTTCAAGAAGCTGGTGCGATCCGGCGTCACACTGACGCTCAGCGAACAGTTGCGCATCGATCTCCGCATGGAAGTCGGGCAGGCGGCCGAGTCGGTGACGGTGTCGGCGGAGGCGCCGATGCTCGACACAAGCAGCGTCACCACCGGGCGCTCGATCACGCACCGCGAGGTCATGGATTTGCCCGTGCTGGGCAACAACGTCAGTATGCTGGCGCGAGTGGCTCCCGGAGTTCAGGTGCCGGGAACGACGCAGTTCCTGGTGCAAGGACAGGTGGGCGGCGGATCGGGGTATTCGATGCCGGGCGGCGTCGGCGGCAACGAGTGGTCGATCGACGGCGCGTCCACCAACGGCACCAACCGGCGGACATCGTTCATGCCGAGCCCGGACGTCATCGACGAGTTCCGCATCGAGACCTCGAATTTCGACGCATCGTTCGGCCACGCCACCGGACTGAACGTCTCCATGTCGACGCGATCGGGCGCCAATCAACCGCACGGTTCGGCGACGTGGCAGTACTTCAATCAGCGCTGGAACGCGGCGTCGTTCTTCGTCAAGCAGAACTTCTACCGCAACATCGCTTCGCTGCGCGCGGCGGGCAACATCGCCGGCGCCGATGCGCTCGCCTCTTCGCCAATGGTTCCGGCCGGACACACGAACAATATCCAAGGCACGGTGAGCGGACCCGTTTACATTCCAAAGGTCGTCAACGGCCGCAACAAGCTGTTTTTCTTCGTAGGCTACTCGATCCTGCGCAACCGGCAAGCGGCGCGGCCCAGCGAGATCAACTACACGGTGCCGACCAACGAGATGCGTGCGGGCGATTTCTCCAAGCTCCTGCCGGTGGACGCGGTTCGCTATCAGGTCTACGACCCGCTCACCACGCGCCCCGATCCGGCGCGCGCCGGCCACGTGATCCGCACGCCGTTCGCCAACAACATCATCCCGCGGGAGCGGTTCCGGAATCCGCTCTACGATTTCTACAACAAGCGCCTGCCCACGGCGAACAACAATCCGTCGAATCCGAGGCAGGAGCCGTTCAATAACTACCTTGCGACCGGCATGCCGAACAACGTCGACTACGGTTCCTGGAATGGCCGCGCCGATTATCAGGCCAACGAAAAGCACCGCTTCTTCTTCCGCTTCCTGTCGAACAACTTCATCGAAGACGCGCAGGACTACACGTACGAGACCGAGAAGGGCCTGATGGAGTGGGACGAGAAGCGTCCGACGCTGAGCGGCGCCCTGGACTGGACGTACACTTTGAATCCTTCCACCGTGATGAACGTCTCGGTGGACGCGACGCGCTTTCTGACCCAGAACCAGCGCCTGGGCACGCGCAAGTACAAACCGTCCGACGTGGGGCTGCCGGCCTACATGGACGCCAAGTGCGGCGGAAGCTGCGTGCTGCCGCGAGTCACGTGGCCGGGGATGACGGCCTGGAGCGGCGACATGGTGCTCGGAGTCGCGGTGGATCCGGGACCCCAGGGACGCCAACAGGCTCTGAAATACAACCTCACGCACATCCGCGGCAACCACACGATTCGAGCCGGGACCGACTTCCGGCAGCACTACCAGACGCAGATTCAGAACGGCGGATTGACGTCGGGCAACTTCACGTTCGCCAACACCTTCGTTCGCCGCGACGAGGACGGATTCAATCCGGCCGGCGGGCTCGGCCTGAGCTGGGCGAGCTTCATTCTCGGCATGCCGAGCGGCATGTCGGTCGACACGAACGATACCTACGCGTTGATGAATCCCTACTACGGCTTCTACGCGCAGGACACGTGGCGCATGGCGCGGAACCTCACCGTGACGCTCGGCCTCCGCATGGAGTATGAGAAGGGACCCACCGAACGGTTCAACCGGGCCATCACCTCCTTCGATCCGAACGCGGTGCTGCCGATCGCGGCGGCCGCGCAAGCCGCCTATGGGCGTGCTCCTCTGCCGGAATTGCCCGTGAGCCAGTTCGTCGTCAAGGGCGGCCCCGTCTATGCGGGAGTCAAAGGCGCGCCGCGCCAGCTTTGGCAAAACGAGTTGATGTGGCTGCCCCGGTTGTCGGCCGCCTATCAGATCACTCCGAAGACCGTCGTCCGCGGCGGGTTCGGCTCCTTCTTCGACACGCTGAACGTGATGAATCAGGCGGCGGACCAATCGGGATTCTCGCGCCCCACCAGTACGGTGCTCACCAACGATTTCGGCCAAACCTGGAACGCCGGCAATCCCGGAGCGGGCATCTCGCCGCTCACCGATCCGTTCCCGGTGCGAGCCAACGGCACGCGCTTCGACGCTCCGCTCCAGTCGTCGCTGGGCTCGATGGCGCAGGTGGGCCAGGGATTCGGCTACACACCGTACGACCGCCTGCATCCGAGAGTGCTTCGTTGGCGCGCCGGCATGCAGCGGGAGATCGCGGCCAACCTGCTGGTGGAGGTGTCGTACTGGGGGCAGATGGCGGACCGCATCGGCCTCGGCGTGCGGCAGGATTTTCTCAATTCGTCGCATTGGAATTCCACCAACACGCGCAACAACACGATCGCCAACGAACTGAACCGGCAGGTGACGAATCCGTTCTTCATCAACAATTTCGAATCCCTGCGGACTTCCGATCCGGTTGTCTATCAACAGATGACGACGCTCGGCCAGTTCACCACGCCGACCATCGCCAAGAACCGCCTGCTCCGGCCGTCGCCCCACATGAACGGTCTCACCAACAGCGCCGTGCCCAACGGCAAGGCGCGGACCCACGCGTTCGAACTCAACGTGCAGCGCCGCTTCGCGCGCGGCTTCAACCTGAACTTCTCCTACACGAAGATGCTGCAGGAGAACAAGACGATCATCGAGAACGAGTTCGAGCGTTCGCCTTCGACCTGGTGGGTCAGCGATACCGCCCGCCCGCACAGAGTCACCGCTACCGGCATCTACGAACTGCCGTTCGGCAAGGGCCGCTCCTATTTCCAGGGCGGCGTGCTCAATCACCTGTTGGGCGGTTGGCAGACCGCGCTCACCTACGAATTCCAGCCGGGGCCGCTGCTCGGATGGGGCAACCTCTTCTATCAGGGCAACGTGGGGAACTTCGAGGCCGACGCCACATCCGGAACCAAGTCGCTCGACCAGTGGTTCAACACCTCGGTGCCGTTCGAAAGGCTGGCCGCGAATCAGCCGGCGGCGTTCCAGACCCGCGTCTTCCCGCGCTTCTTCAACGGACTCCGCGCCGACGGATTGAGTCAGTGGAACGGCAATCTGTTGCGCGAGTTCAAGGTCCACGAGAGCCTGCGATTCCAGCTCCGCGCCGACGCCATCAACCTGCAGAATCGCTCGCAGATGAATCCGCCCGACATCAACCCGGTGTCGACGACATTCGGCCGCGTGCAGAGCCAGACGTCGTCGCTGAACCGCTTCTATCAAGTCCAAATCCGGGTCCGCTTCTAGGAGACTTCATGACCGGAAATCGAATCGACCGCCGCACCTGGCTCCGCTCCATGCTGGCGCCCGCGTCGTTGCTCGCGTTCAACGCGCAACGCACGGACGCCGCCGCCATCGGGCCGAACGACTCGCTCAAAGTGACCAAGATCGAGTCGTTCGTTCTGAAAAACTCCTGGGTCTTCGTGAAGATCTCCACCGACGCCGGCATCGTGGGCTGGGGCGAGATGCTCAAGGACGACGCCAAGGCTTGCGCGGCCGGAGCGCTCGAGGTGTCGAACTACCTGGTGGGCAAGGATCCGCGCCGCGTCGCCTATCATTGGCAGGCGATCCACCGCGGCGCCTTCTATCGAGGCGGTCCGATCAAGACGGCGATCTCGAGCGGCATCGATCAAGCGCTGTGGGATATCACGGGCAAGGCCTACGGCGCGCCCGTGCACAAGCTGTTGGGCGGCCCCACGCGCGACCGCGTGCGGGTCTACGGACAGCTCAGCGAGCAGACCGGCGTCAATGCCATCAAAGTAGGCGTTCGCGGAACCAAGCGCGCGCCGTTCAAGTACAACGAAGGCGCCAAGTTCGTCGACGAAGTGGTGGAGCGCTTCAAGGCGCTGCGGGAGAAGGTGGGCAAGGGCGTCGACATCGGCGTCGAGTTCCACGGCGCGGTTCAGCCGCCCACCGCGATGACCCTGATGAAGGCGCTCGAACCGCACCAGCCCTGGTTCTACGAGGAGGTGGTGCAGGCGCTGAACGTCGACGTCATGGCGGAACTCGCCAAGAAGACATCGGTGCCGCTTGCCACCGGCGAGCGCATCTTCACCAAGTGGGGATTTCGCGAGATCCTCGAAAAGAAAGCCGCGATGATCCTGCAGCCCGACGTCTGCTACGCGGGCGGCATCACGGAACTGAGGGTGATCGCCGGCATGGCGGAGTCCTACTACCTGCCCATCGCGCCCCATAATCCGCAAGGCCCTTGTTCGCTCGCGGCCAGTCTGCAAGTGGCCGCGTCAGTTCCGAACTTTCTCATCCAGGAGCGCGGCGACAACGAATACACGGACCTGCTTGCCAAGCCGCTGCCGCCGGTGAAGGACGGTCATCGCCCGCTGTTGACCGAGCCGGGGCTCGGCATCGCGATCGACGAAAACAAGCTGCGCGCTCAAGTGGGCGAGCCGAAGCCTTATCGCACGGCGTACGACGAAGACGACGGCTCCGTGGTCGACTGGTAGCATGCGCGTCGCAGCCGCGTGGCTGTTGGCGGCCGCGTTGCTCCGCGCGGCGCCATCGGCGGACGTGCGCGATTTCGGCGCGCGCGGCGATGGACGCGCGGACGACACCGCCGCGATCCAGAAGGCGGTGGACTCCGGGCGCGGCGCGATCTTTCTGTCGAAAGGAGCCTATCGCATCACCGCGCCGGTCCTGCTGGATCTGGCGCGGTCGGGGCCGCGGGGCGTTCGTGGCGACGGCACGGCCACGCTGATCATGGCGGGCGAGGGGCCGGCGATCGATATCGTGGGGTCGCACAAAACCAGCGCCGATCCGAAGGGAGTCCTGCCGGTAACCGCAACCCGGGAACGCGCGCCGCTGATCGATGGCTTTTCCATCCGAGGCGAGCACGCGGCGGCCGTGGGCATTCGGGCGCGCGGCACGATCCACGCGAACTTCAGCCGCCTGCTTCTCACGGGTCTGCGCGATGGCATCGTTCTCACCGGACTCAATCGCAACGTGCTCGTCTCGGAGGTCAACGTCTACGACAACAGCGGGGTGGGCATTCTGCTCGAGAAGCTGAATCTGCATCAGGTGAACATTGTGAATTCGCATGTCTCCTATAACAAGCGCGGCGGCATCGTGGTGCGGGAGAGCGAGATCCGCAACTTGCAGATCTCGGCGTGCGACATTGAGGCGAACATGGTCCCTGGCGGTCCGCCTTCGGCCAACGTGCTGTTCGACACGCGCGGTGGATCCATTCGCGAGGGCGCGATCGCCGGCTGTTCGATTCAGCACTACGGGAAGGCGAAGGGCTCGGCGAACATACGGTTCATCGGCGAGGAGAAGGCGCCGCGCAAGGTGGGCTTCTTCAGCATCGGCGATAACATGATCTCCGACGCGGACGTCAACATCCACCTTCGTCACGCGCGAGGAGTCAACATCACCGGCAACACGTTCGCGCTGGGGTTCTCGCACAATCTGCTGGTGGAAGGCAGCTCGAACGTCGCGCTCGGGCCGAACACGATGGATCAGAATCCCGACTACGATCAGGCGGGATTCCGCAACACCGTGGAGTTTCTGGATTCGTCCGATTCGTCGATCCACGGCCTTGCGATCAACCGTTCGCGTGGGTCGGAAGCGGCCCTGATCGTCCGGCGGTCGCACCATTTCCAGATCGTGGACGCGTCGATCCTCGATTCCGACGGAGCCGGCATCCTTCTCGACAACGTGGAGTGGACGCGGGTCGCCGGCTGCATGATTCACGACCGGCGGCCGGAGACGCGCGATCCCGCCGCCATCCGCGTGGTGGGTGGCCGCAACCTGCGGCTGGAATCGAACATGACGCATGGCCGCGTGGACGCTCCGGCGATAGAATAGCGGTGTGATCCTTTCCCGGCGCGATTTGTTGGCGCGCGCGGCGTGCGGCTTCGGCTCCGTCGCGCTGGCTGAGATGTTGCGCGCCGCGTCCGCGAATCCGTTCGACGCCAAGCCGCCGCATTTCCCCGCCAAGGCGAAGCGCGTCATCTATCTGGTGCTGAACGGCGGCATGTCGCAGGTGGACAGCTTCGATCCGAAGCCGGAGCTCGACAAGCGTCACGGAGAGGCGATGCCCGGCGGCGCGCCCCGCACCGAGAGTTCCACTGGTTCGCTCATGCGGTCGCCGTTTTCGTTCCGGAAGTACGGCCAGAGCGGGATTCCGGTCAGCGATATCTTCCCGAACGTCGCGCGATCGATCGACGATTTCAGCGTGATCCGCTCGATGCATACCAACGTGCCGAATCACGAGCCGTCGCTGTTCATGATCAACGCGGGCACGATCCAGCCGGGGCGTCCGTCGCTCGGATCGTGGCTGACCTATGGGCTCGGCTCGATGAACCGGAATCTGCCGGGCTACGTCGTGTTGTGCCCGGGGACCCCGGTGGTGGGTCCGCCGCTGTGGGAGTCGGCGTTCCTGCCGGCCGTTTATCAAGGCACGTTCGTGCAGACGTCGGAGACCGATCCGGCCAAGCTGATCCGCTACAGCACGGCGGGCGCGCCGGCCGCCGAACAGCGCCGGCAGCTCGATCTGCTGAAGGCGCTCAACGAGAATCACCTCGCGTCGCGCGCCGGCGATTCGCAATTGGAAGCGTCGATCGAGGCGATGGAAACCGCGTTCCGCATGCAGACGGAGGCTCCGGAGGTGTTCGATATCGCCCGCGAGCCGGAGAGCGTCCGCGCGCGGTACGGAGACAGTCCTTTCGGGCGCGGCTGCCTGATGGCGTTGCGGCTGGCCGAGCGCGGGGTGCGAATGGTGCAGGTCTACTACGGCGCGAGCCAGCCGTGGGATTCGCACGAGGACATTCTGGCGCACCGGGGGCTGGCGCGGCGCGCGGATCCGGCGATCGGAGCGCTGGTGGAGGATCTGAAGTCGCGCGGGATGCTGGCGGACACGCTGCTGGTGGTGGGCACCGAGTTCGGGCGCACGCCGTCGGTGCAGAACAGTTCCACGCTCAAGATCCAGAACGGGTGCGATCACAACTCGCTCGGTTTTTCGATCCTGCTGGCGGGAGGCGGCGTGAAGGGCGGCCACATCCACGGCGCCACGGACGACTTCGGATTCCGCGCGACGGAGAAGCCGGTGCATGTCCACGATCTGAACGCCACCATCCTGCACCTGATGGGGCTGGATCACACGCGGCTGACGTTTCCGTACAGCGGCCGTGACTTCCGGCTCACCGACGTGCACGGGAATCTCGTGCGCGAGATTCTGGCCTAGCGTGAGCCGCGGGCGCCGGCGGGAGCTATAGTGGTACCGATGGTCACGACGGCTGTTCGTGAGAATCCATACACGATCGGAGTACCGGTCGCCGGCCCGCAGTCGCTCTTCGGCCGCGAGGACGTGTTGGAGTCGGTCCGCATGTACCTGCTCGAGAACGCCCCGGTCACCGTGATCGCTGGCCAACGGCGGATCGGCAAGTCGTCGGTCTTGCGCCATATCGGGGGGCATTCGGGATTGGAAGGACACCGGTTCGTGTACTTCGACCTGCAAGCTCGGGAGAGCTGCGGCATTGGCGAACTGTTGCACGATCTGGGGACGGCGATCGCCGAGGGCGCGCCCGTTCCCGCCGTTCCGGCCGCGGATGTGCTCGAAGCGGCTCCGTCGCGCTTCGTCTCCGATTTCCTGCTGCCTTCCGAGGATCCCCGGACGCTGGTGCTGCTGCTCGACGAATTCGACGCGCTCGGATTTGACGCCGGTCCGGCCACCGTGGGCGACGCCTTCGCACGCCTGCTGCTGTGGGCCTTGGACAGAATTGCAAATCTCCGCGTGATCGTGGTGGTGGGCCGGCATCTCGACCAGATGGACCGCCTTCCCGCCAGGATCAAGGCGGCCCCCCAGCAGCGGATCGGGCTGCTCGATCCGGCCACCACGCGAAGGCTGATCGCCGAACCGGCCCAGGGGCGCCTGCGCTATGAGCCGGAAGCGGTGGACGCGATCGGCGCGCTGACTGGAGGCCATCCCTACTTCATCCAATTGCTGTGTTTTTGCCTGTTCCAGCGAGCCAAGGATCGCGGGGACTGGGTCGTGAGGGAGCCGGATGTTCAGAACGCGATTCCCGAAGCGCTTACCCGTGGGCGCGGCGGTCTCACGTGGTTTCGCGAAGGTCTGCCGCTGAACGAGCGTGTTCTGTTCTCCGCGTACGCGGAAGCGCCGGGCCGCGCGGAATCGGCTTGGCAGGCGATCAAGGGCGCGGGAGCCGTTCCTACCGAGCCGCTTCAATTTGCCGACCGGCGGCTTCGAGACTGGGGTTATCTGACGAAAGATGGAACGCCGGAAGTGGAACTGGTGCGGCGATGGATCTCGCGGGAGTATCCATTGCGCGAGGAAATCCGCTTGTTGGAGCGGGCCGAACCAGAGGCTGACGAATCGTACCGGAGTTCGCGCAAGTCGAGCGATCCGGTGGGAAGGATCGCCCTGCTCGAGGCTTGTTTGAACAGGAACCCCAACCACATGTCGGCCGTCGCCGACCTCGCGGAACAGCACCTGGAGGCTGAGAATTTCGAGAAGGCCGTCGTCTGCTACAGGCGCGCCTGGCTCGCGAATCCGGGCTTGAAAAGTGAGTACCTTCGGGCCCTGAACCGTTTGTCGGAGCAGGAGATTCGCGCCGGCGATCTCGAGGCGGCCCGGCGATCGGCCGAGGAGACGTTGCGCCTGGATCCAGAGTCGGAGGCCGCGCGAGCCTTGGTCGAAGAGGCCCGCGCTCGTTTGAGCCCCTTCTTCGTTCGCAACCTCACCGGTTGGTGGATGAAGTTCCAACGGGAGAACGCGAGGTAGCATCGTGGCGGCGAACCCCTTCACGCCATCGGCGCCGCCGGCACGCCTCATCGGCAGGGATTCCGAGTTGAGCGATATTTGCGCCCAGGTGCGCAACCATGGGCACTTCGCGCTCAGCGGCATCCCGGGGTGCGGTAAGACCTCGTTGCTCCGCGCCCTGCTGGACACGAAGATCTGGCTGCCGGACGGCGCCAAGCCGGCGGACGGAATCGCCGTCTATGTGGATTTGGCCAATATTCAACCGTTCGCGCCGCTAGAATTCTGGGCCGCGATTCGAGACGAACTGGCCGCGAGCCTGCACCCGAACGATCCACTGCGCCAAGCCGCGGCCGTGGCCGAGCCGAGCCCACAGGGCGCGCAGGCGATGCTGCAGGCGGTTCGAAACGGAGGGCGCCGCGCCGTGCTGCTGCTGGACGGATACGATTCGGCGGTGCGGACGAACGACTCGTACAGCGCGAGCGCGATGTCCTCTCACCTGTTCGATGTGCGCCGCCTGGCCCAGGCAAAGTGCTTCGCCGCCGTGACGGCCACCTACCGCCGCCTCGATGAATTGGGACCGTCTCCCGAGAAGCTGGCGGCGGGTGGTTCGCTTTGGTACAACCAGTACTTGTTTCATCCCGTCCGGGATTTGTCCCCGGCGGACTGCAACCGCTTCTACGATCAGATGGCGTCCTACGCGCCGCCGGTCGACTGGCGGCGGGCCCTTCGCGAACTATGCGGCGGCAACGTCGCGCTTCATCAACACGCGGGGAAGATTCTCTACGATTCGGCCGTTCGGGGTTCCCTTCCCACTATGGCGGATTTCTGGGAGCGGCTCGAATCGGCGACGCGCCACTACTACAGGAACTGGTGGAACTGGGCCTCCCCAAAGGAGCAGTTGCTCATGATGCTGGTGGCCGTGTCGAAGGCGCAGAACCGCCTGGACCTCGGCCGCGACTTCGAAGTGAGCGATTTGCCGGTGGTTTTCAGCCATAACGACCGGGAACTCAGGGAATTGACCGAACGCGGACTCGTGAACCGGGAGTCCGGCAACCGGTTCTCGTTCCACTCCTCGATGATGGAATGGTGGGTGCTGCGCGAGATCGCCAGTGCGGCGGCCGCCTCCGGCTTCGACGATCGAAGCAAGGAACTGCTGGGACTGAGCAAGGGGCAACTGAAGTCGATCAACGCCGCGCTCTCCCGTGTTTGGAAACACAAGGACGCCGTGCAATCCGCCGTCGTCTGGTTCGCGAAGGTCCTGGCCACCGGCAAACCTTGACGTAGCGCCTCAGGGCCTGGCCCACGCGGCGAGCCAATAGTAGAGCAGCCACGCCAATAGAAAAGTCAGGTACATCCCGCCCTCGCCGGGATGCTCGGGGACGATCGTGCACACGTAGACCGCGGCGGGCAGCGCCAGCGCGGCCACGGCGTGGAGCAGCCACCGGTTGCCCGGCAGGAAGACGGACGCAGCCATGCCGCAGAGCATCAGGGGAACCGCGATCGTGGCAGCCGTCTCGAGCGCATCGTCGCCGCCCGATCCGCTTCGGAATGCGTCGAATCCCTTGCCAACGAGGAGAATCAGCGCGAACACGGCGAGCCCCAGGAGGCTCGCCGCGCCGAGAATCACGCGAAGCGCAAACACCGGTCCATATTACCGCTCTCGCGTGCGTTTCGGTTCGCAGGCCGCGCAGGCGCGCTTCCAGAACCGGCACACCAGACAGGACGGACCCGGCCTCTGGGGATGCGACAGAGCCCGCGCCTGGCGGTCGTTGCGCAAATGATAATCTTTTTTCACCACTCGATCTCCTTTCGTTTCCGGAACACACGTCATGCGTGTATCCGGGCGAAAAGGAGAGCCGGACGAATCCGGAGATCAAGTGGTCATGGGAAGTCGCGCCGCGGCGCACCTCCGATAGTAGCAGCCGCCGGCGCTCGAGTGGCGTGCCTCTGTACAATGCCAAGAGTGCGTTCGATTCTCGTTTCCCTGTCGCTCTTCCTGGCCGCGTGTTCCGACAAAGCCGCTGCTCCGCTCGCGTCGCCCGTGCCCGGGCTCGTTTCCGATTTCGTGCGGCAGGCGCTTCCGTTCTCACCCGTCGCCGCCGCCGCGTCCGGCATGCACACCGCCGACGGCGTCAACCTCGACGAAGCGCTCGACTCGTTTTCGCCCGCCGCTCTGGGGCGCTACCGCCTGTTCCTGACATCCTTCCGCGAACGGCTGGAACGCGAGGCGCGGCCGGAGACGCTGACACCCCAGGATCGCGCCGACCACGACATCGTGCACGACCAGATCCGCGCCGCGATGCTCGAACTCGACACGCTGCAGGCGTACAAGCACAACCCCACCGTCTACGTCGAACTGATCGGAAGCGCTCTGTTCAATCCGTTCGTCCTCGAATACGCGCCTCTCGAAAAGCGTTATCCGCACCTGATCGCGCGCATGGCGAAGATCCCGGCGCTGCTCGCCGAGGCGAAAGCGAATCTGGTGGATTCGCCCGCGATCTGGACGAAGGTCGCCGCGGAGGAAAACGACGGCAACCGGGAACTGATCGCCGGCGTGCTCAACGACAAGTGCCCCGCCGCGCAACGGCCCGCGTTCGACGCGGCGGCCAAACCGGCCATCGCCGCGATCGATGCATTCAACGCGTGGCTGAAATCGGACCTGGCCAAACGCACGTCGGACTGGCGGCTGGGCAAGGAGAAATACGCCGCCAAGCTCGATCTGGCGCTGGCGCTGGGGCTCGGGCCCGATCAGATCCTCGCCGACGCCGAGGCCGAACTCGAACGAGTGCGTGGACTGATGCGCGAAACCGGCGCGCCGCTGTTCGAGAAAATGTACCCCGGGCAAAAGCCGCCCACCGAACTCAACGCGCTCGTGAAGAAAGTGCTGGACAAGGTGGCGGAGAAGCGGTCGACCCCCGCCAAGTATTTCGACGACGCCAAGCGCGACCTCGAGGAAGCGCGCCAGTTCGTGCGCGCCAAGGGGCTGATGACGCTGCCCGCTCGCGACAATCTGCAAGTGATCGAAACGCCCGTGTTCATGCGCGGCATCTACTCGGTGGGCGGATTCAATCCCGCGCCGGCGCTCGAACCGAAGCTGGGCGCGTTCTACTGGTTGACGCCAATCCCGGCGAACTGGCCCAAGGAGCGCGTCGATTCGAAGCTGAGAGAGTACAATCACTACGGCTTGAAGATCCTCACCATCCACGAAGCGATCCCCGGCCATTACCTCCAGTTCGAATACGCCAACGATGTCCAGCCGGAGCCGCGCCGCGTGTTGCGCGCGGTGTACGGGAACGGTCCTTACATCGAGGGCTGGGCCGTCTACGCCACCGATCTGCTGATCGAGCAAGGCTACCTCGACAAGGATCCCGAACTGCTGATGACCTGGTACAAGCAGTATCTGCGCGCCGTGGCGAACACGATTCTCGACGTGCGGCTGCACACCATGGACATGAAGGACGACGAGGCGATGGCGCTGATGATCGAGCGGACGTTCCAGGAGAAGGAGGAGGCGACGGCCAAGCTCCAGCGCGCCAAGCTGTCGTCGACGCAACTGCCCACCTACTTCACGGGCTATCGCGCGTGGCGGCGTCTGCGCGACCGCCTGGAAAAGCGGCCCGGCTTCAAGCTGGCGGCGTTCCACGAAATGGCGCTACGCGCGGGCGCGGTTCCGATGCCGGCGCTCGAACGAATTCTGGAGGTGAAATGATGCGTTGGGTGTTATTTGCGATCCCCGCGGTTCTGCTCGGGCAGCCCGCCTACGATCTGGTTCTGAAGGGAGGTCACGTGATCGACGCCAAGAACCGGATCTCCGCGGTCCGCGACGTCGCCATCAAAGGCGGCAAGATCGCGGCGGTAGCGGCGTCGATTCCCGCCGCGCAGGCCCGCCGCGCGGTGGACGTCTCCGGGATGTACGTGACGCCGGGGCGGATCGATCTGCACGCCCATGTGTTCGCCGGCTCCACCGGCAAGAGCTTGGCGGGCGGCGACTCGAGCATCCATCCGGACGCCTTCGCGTTGCGTGCGGGCGTGACCACGGTGGTGGACGCGGGCTCCTCCGGCCGCGACAACTTCGCCGAATTCAAGCGGTCCATCATCGACCGCGCCCGCACCCGCGTGCTGGCGTTGCTCAATATCGGCGCCGCGGGAATGCCCGGCGACGCACAGGAGCAGAATGTCCCCGGGATGGATCCGAAGGCCGCGGCAGCGCTCGCCAAGCAGCACCCCGGGGTGATCGTGGGATTCAAGGTGGCGCACTATAGCGGACCCGACTGGACGCCCGTGGAGCGCGGCGTGGAGGCGGGTACGCTGGCGAACCTGCCGGTGATGATCGACTTCGGCGCGTTCCGCCCGGAACGCCCGTTTCAGGACCTGGTGTTGAAGAAGCTGCGCCCCGGCGACATCTACACGCACTGCTTCTATGCGCCGGTTCCGATGCTCGACGAGAAGGGCAAGCTGATGCCGTACCTGTTCGAAGCCCGTAAGCGCGGCATCATCTTCGACGTCGGCCACGGCGGCGCCGCGTTCGAATTCCGGCAGGCCGTTCCCGCGGTGAAGCAGGGCTTTCCACCGGACTCGATCTCGACGGACGTTCACTCGGGCAGCATCAACTCCGGGATGAAGGATCAGCTCGATGTCATGTCGAAGTTCCTCAACATGGGGATGACGATCGACGATGTGGTGGCGCGATCCACCTGGAATCCGGCGAAGATCGTCCACGCGGAAGATCTAGGCCACCTGACTGTGGGCGCGATCGCCGACATCGCCGTATTGCGCATCGAGAAAGGACGTTTCGGGTTCGCCGACTCCTATGGCGCGGGGATGTCGGGCACGTTGCGGCTGTCCAATCAACTGACGGTCGCGTCGGGCAAGGTGGTGTACGACACCAACGGGCTGACGCGCGATTCGTGGGACAAACTGGGCAAGTACGAAGCGATCGGCGATCCGTCGTGGGACGCGTCGCGTGGCGGCGGGCGGCCGGCGGCGCGGCCGGGAGTTCAGCGCAAGTAACGCGCGGGATCGACGCCGATCTTCTCGCACAACTCGCGGAAGAGGGCTTCGCGCTCGGGTCCCGGCGGCGCGTGGAATTTCAGGAAGAACGGCCGGTGGTCCCAGTCGAACGGCACTTTCGCCTTGCCGTGAAGGAACATCAGTAGCGCGGCCAGATGCACGGCGGCGCCGCCTTCGCGGTGGAGCGCGCCGCGAAAGATCGCGTCCTTCACGGCGGGCGGGTGGAACTCGGCCGCTTCGGCGAGCGCCTCCGAGAGTCCGCTGAAGATCTCGCCAGTTCCGAACGCGTGCACCAGCGCCGCGATGCGTTCCCGCTGTGACACCAGCATCGGCGCCTTGCGAGCCACGGCCAGGCGGACCTCGTTGCTTCCCTCGCGAGCCGCCTTCTTCAACCTCTTTCGCGCGGCGGGCGTGTCGAGCACCGCCAACGCCTCCACCTCGCGCCATCCGGCGATCTCGCGGTAGAGCAGGATGTCCTCGATCATCCGCCGCTCGTCGGCGTTGGCCTCGCGGATCGCGTCGACGTCGTATCCGATGCCTTCCTTCCACTTGTCGTAGTCGATGGCGAGGCTCTTCTCGAAACGTTCCGCCATCGGGTACGTGGGCGGCGGCGGCGGCGTCCACGGCGGATTGTGAGCGAGGCGGATGGCATCCATATCCGGGTACGGCGGAGGCGGCAGGGGAGGTTCCAGCAGGAAGTAGCGGCGGCTGGCGTCGCTGAATTCGGCGGCGTAGAGCGAGCCGTTGATTTCGCGGAATCGGACGCCGCCGCCGGTCGTGCGAGGATGCGTGGTGACGGGCTTTTCGAGAATGAAGTACGCGCCGATCGGCGGAGCGGGAAAGCTGTGTCCCACCTGAACGATCCGGTTGCCGGCGGACAACTCGGCATCGAGGATGCTTCGGATCTCGGCGGGGAGCTGATTGGCGTCGGCTAGGAATTCGGCGGGAATCGGCATGGAGGCCTCCGGTTCCATATGCGTCTTTCGCGGCCGGAACCGCTCACCGGATTAGTGCTGATGCCCGGCGGCGGCCTCTTTGATCACCCGCGCCGCGCGGACGGGATTGAACACGCCGCACGAGCAGAACCGCTGCATGTAGGTGGCGGCCTGTTCCGGCGTGCGCCGGCCTTCCTTCACCCAGTCGATCATCTTCTTCGCCAATGACTGCGCCACCATGCCGTGACCGCACATCGTCATCACGGTGAGCACCTGCTCGTTCGGCAGCTTCCCTGTCTTGCCCTCGAACCCGAGCGAGTAGCCGACGCTGTGGCGCGGGATGCCCGCCGCGTGGCAGCATTGATCGGCGCCCTCCACCGAGGTCGAGATGTTGATCGAAAGGCCGAGATCGGCCTCTTTCACCTTCTTCACGAAGTCCTCGGCCTTGACCCGGCTATCGAAGACCGCGGCCACCGTGGTCATGTGAGTGAGCCCGTCGACCACCGCTTGGAAGTCCGGCTTGTAGTCGCGATCCCAGTGCGACGTTGGGTTCATCGACTTGCAAGGCCGCAGCGATCCGCCGTTGCGCGCGTCGCCCAGGTTGACCGGGCCGAACGGGATCGCCATTTGCAGGAACTTCTTCAGGCGGGGCAGGGCGTCCTCGTCGTTCTTGCCGCGGCTGGCGATGGCGAAGATCACGAAATCGTCGTCGAAACTCTTGGCGTCGCCGAAACGGTGCAGTGTGTTCGTCATGATCGCCTCCTATCGAGCTCCCACGGATTCGGGCCGGCGGACGGGCTCGGCGCCCTTGTTGGTGATGCGGCCCAGGCCGATGTTGGTCTTGGCGCGCTGTGGCCGGTATCCCAGCCGTTCGAGAATCGTGAGCACTTCGGTCTCGTCGCCATCGGCCTCGCAACGCGCGCCGACGCCCAGCACCACCACGGTGTCGACTTCCTTTTCGATTTCCCACACCAGGCGCACGATCTCTTCGGTGCGGCTCACCGGCACTTTGATCTCGACGATGGCCGACATGATCTTCTCGTCGAGGATGTCCTCGCGGATCTCCCCGGTCTCCACGTTCTTCAACAGTGTCGTGACCGGATTCTTCTTTTCGAACGGCACCTTGGCGGCGGCCAGGCGGCGCGTCGCCTTGTCGATATCGCGGAACCACACGCCGACGCCGGGCCGGCCGAATTCGATGGTGAAACCCACCTCGCCCGCCACTACGCGGCCGGAGACGTCGTTGGTCTTGACCTCCTCCGTTCCGCGGCCTTCCACGCCGGTCGACTCATGAGGAACGCGGGGATCGGAGAAGGCGCGGCGCACCACGCGTGGCCATGTCAGATCCTCAGGGGTGAACGCCGCGGTGGGGCAGACGTCGGGCTCGGGTTCGAAGCGCAGGCGAAGCATGGCGAACACCTTGCGCATCGTTCGCACCACGGTTGGATTGAGATGTTCCTGGCTCAATCCGTTGAAGCAGGCGTAGCACTCCACGCACTCGTCGCGGTTGACGGTGGCCCGCCGGATGACGGGATCGATGTAGATGGCGCCCATTGGGCAGACGTACGTGCAGTTGCCACAAGCGACGCACTTGTTCGGATCAATTCGCATTTTCCAACCCTTGAAATATCTTTCGGTTTGCGTCGATCCCGGAGAACAGGACCGCGCCGAGCGCGCAAGCTCCGGCTGCGGCGAGGAACGGGGTGTTCCAGCCGTATGCCTGCGCGAGGAATCCCAATGACGTGGATGAGATCGCTCCCCCAATGTTACCGCACGTATTCATGACGGCGGACACCGAGCCGGCGAAGTCTCCGCCGATGTCGAGCGGAATCGCCCACGATACGCCGACGGTGACTTCGAGTCCGAACAGCGCTATGCAGGTGAAGGCGACGCAGGTTTCGGGGCTGGACGCCAGCACCGCCGGAACAATCCCCGCGGCGGCCAACAGGAATCCGGCGACGGCGACGAACCGGCGCGCGTTGCGAAGGTCCATGCCGCCGTGAGCGAGGCGGTCCGACACCCAGCCGCCGAGAAAATCGCCGAGCGTCCCGGCCAGCAACGGCAGCGTCGCGTAGATGCCCATCGTTTTGAGGTCGAGTCCACGGGCCTCGTTGAGGTACTTCGGAAACCAGTCGAGGTAGATCGCCAGGCAGTACGAATAGCAGAAGTACATCGCGCACAGCCGCCACAGCGTGTAGCTTTGGAGGATTCGGCCCCAGGGGACGGCCGGCCGCTCGCCGGGCTTCGGCCCTTTGCCGATGGCTCTTTGGATCGTCTCCAGTTCCGCCGCGTTGACGCTCTCGTGCTGCGACGGCAGGTCGCGATAGTACCAATACCAGACGGCGGCCCACAGCACGCCCACCGATCCGAACACCACGAACGGCACGCGCCATCCCCAAGCCGCGATCATCGCGACCACCATCACCGGCGTGAGCGCCGCGCCCAGTCGCGATCCGGCGTGGGTGATCCCCTGCGCGTAGCCGCGTTCGGTGGGCAGCATCCAACGCGATAGCGACCGCGTGGCGATGGGGAACGCGCCGGCCTCGCCCACGCCGAACAGGAACCGGAACGCGATCATCGACGACCGGCTCCAACTGAGCGCGGTGAGCGACGTGAACAGGCTCCACCAGATCACGATCATCGTCAGCGCCTTGCGAGGCCCGATCCAATCGCCCAGCCACCCGCCCGGGATCTGGAACAGCGCGTATCCCCAGCGGAACGCCCCGATGACGACGCCCATGCTGGCGTTGTCGATCCCGAGTTCCTTTTGGATGGATGGGACGGCCGATGAGATCACCACACGATCCATGTACGTGATCATGTAGGCGGCGACGGTGAGCCACAGCACGATGTGGCGGACGCGGGTGGGCTGCACGGATTTCATCAAGACTATCACTTCGTGGGCCCCTTGTGACACAATCTTGGATTACGCGCGATGACCGAACGACCGCTGGTAGCCGTGATCATGGGCAGCCGCTCCGACTGGGAGACGATGCGCCACTGCGCGCAAACGCTGACGGACTTCGGCGTGCCTCGCGTTTGCCGCATCGTGTCGGCGCACCGGACACCCGATCTGATGATGGAATTCGCAAAATCCGCCGAGGCCGAAGGGTTC
>SYLY01000198.1 GCA_005808475.1 Acidobacteriota bacterium | reverse complement strand
TTGGCTTCGCCCTTCGCCAAGCCCATGGCGAACCCGGTGTCGCGGATCTCGCGCAACAGCACGTTGTCCTCGATGTTGACTCTCACGCCAGCCTCCTCGAACTCTATTTTGAGCCGTTCCGCGGTTCCACGCAACCCGGCCAGCACCGTCAGTTGCGCCAGGACGCGCTGCCGTTCGACGCCATCCAGCCTCGCCGCCCGCGACACGATCTCCCGGAGACGGTCCGCGCCACCCCGCGCCAGCATCGCGAGCACGAAGTCCGCCGGATTCCCCGTTGCCAGCAGCGCCTCCGCCTCGAACTCGCGAATGTCGATTTGGCGGTACTCGCACTGGATCCCGCCCAAATCTAGCTTGCACGGCATGTTCATCCGGGGTTTGCCGATGTAGAGAACCACCTGCACCACGTGGCTCCTCCCATGCTTCAGCGCGCCGAGCACTCCATAGACCACCATCCGGTGTGGCATTTTCCGGTGATTGGAACTCTGCACTTCGATGTGGAGCAGGCCAGTTCGTCCGAGTTCGAAGAACAGGTCCGCCACCCGGCTGTCCACCATCGCCAGTTGTACCGCCAGAGGCCGGCCGATCCTCTGGCCGCCGGACAGCAACCCCAGTAAGCTGGATCCGGTCGAAGTCAGCAGATCCCGGACCACCACCTCATACTGCAACCGCTTCATGAACGCCTCCCCTGCCAAGCGTCCCCGGCCAGGATCGCGCCACGGGTGGTGACTGCCCACCTCCCGCCGAAACTCCGATTCTACCTTGACGTGGCAACGGCCGCGTCGGAAAACAGCAAGCGGCGCGGAGCCTCTCAGACCCCGCGCCGCCATTCGGTCCGCTGGACCAGGCTAGAACGCCAGCTTCAATCCGAATTGCATGATGCGCATCGAGTTGCGCAGGCCGCGAACCTCACCCATGCGCGTTCCGTCCGGCGTGAGCTGATTCACATTGGTGAAGCCGATGCCGCCCGGATCGCCGAAGTAAGGCGTGTTGGTGGCGTTGATGCCCTCCACGCGGAACTGCACGTTGTACTTCTCCTTGAACGCGAAGTTCTTGAACATGGAGAAGTCCAGGTTGCGCTGGCCGGGTCCGGTGAGAACGTTGTAGCCGAACGTACCGAACCGGCACAGATCCGGGCGGAAGGTGCTGGTGTTGCAGGTGACGCGGGAGAAGGCAGTGGGGTCATACCAGAGCGCGCGGGTCGGCTTGTCGATCCGGGGGTCCCTGATCGCGTCCGGACGGACGGGGCCGCCCGTGTTGATGTCGCCGCCCTGGGTCACGTTGAAGGGGAAGCCGGTGCGGATCGACAGGATGCCGTTGGTCTGCCATCCGCCTATGACGAACTTGGCGGGGCCCTTCAGGTTCTTCCCCGGCAGTTCCCACACGAAGTTGGCCACCATGTTGTGGCGTTGATCGAACCGGTACCGGCCGCGGCTGCCGAGGCGGTTGAGCGGATCCTGGTAGGACACGCCTTCCTGGCCGCCGTTCTCGCCGTCGCCGTGCGATTTGGACCACGTGTAGGAAAGGCCGCCGGCCAGGCCCTTCATGAAGCGCCGGTCCACCTTGACTTGCAGTCCGTGGTGGAAGCTCTCGCCGTAGGAATCGATGTAGCGGATGGTGCTGAGCGTCTGGACGCCGCGTTCCGGCAGTGCGGGATCGAAGAACTGTTGGTAGGGACGGCGCGCCTGAATATTGGTGTCGCGCGACGCGGCGGGCTGGTTGAAGTTGCCGATCGAGTTGCCGGAGTGGGTTCCCTTGGAGCCGACATAGCCGACCGTCAAAGAGGTGTTGAACGGCAGTTCGCGCTGGATGTCGAAGCTCCACTTCCACACCGAGCCGTGCTTGTAGTCGGGCGGAACGTAGTTGAGCGCCACTGGATCGCGGCGGGCGGCGCCGCCCGTGGTCCGCAGGAACGGATCGTTCAAGGTGAGGATGGGCTGCCCGGCGCGGTACATGCGGGTTTGCAGATTCACGGGCGCGCCGTTACCGCCAATCACCGGAACCACCTGCGCGACGTCGGTCACCGAGTCGAAGATGAGCGACCCCGACTTGGGCGGCATCAGATTGAAGATGGTCCACGTATTGAGGTGATTGATGTTGTCGAACAGGCCCGAGCCAGCCCGGACCACCCACTTCTCGGTGGGACGGAACGTGATGCCCAGGCGTGGCATGAAGAAGTGCCGGGCCGGGAAAAGGTTGATGGCGCCGGTGCTGCCAAGGGCGTTGGGCGCGATCGCCGGGATCCTGGCGCCGCCGGGAATCTGATATCCCGCTCCGCGGCCGGCGATTCCGCCGCCGTCGCCGGGAAAGTCCAGTGTGCGCCACAAGCCCTTGGCGTCGAAGGGCCCGCCGATGAAGTCCCACCGCAGGCCGCCGCTGATCGTCATCCGCGGCGAGATCTTCCAGTCGTCGTGGAAGTATCCGCCCAGACGCGTGTTGCGGGGGAACGTCAGCGGCAGACCCTCGGGTGACACCGACTGGCTCGGCAGTCCGAGCAGGAACGAGGCCAGCCCGAAGCCGGATTCGTTGCCGCCGAAGCTCAGCGCGCCCTCTTCCACATTCGCCGCGCCGCGCTCCATCGTGATGTAGTAGAGCTCGCCGCCGAGCTTGAGGTTGTGCTTGCCGCGGAACCACGACAGGTGGTTTCCGATTTGCACGGTGTCCATGTTGTCGTAGCCGTTGCCGTTGGTGTTTTCACCGACCGGGAATGGCAGGCCGTTCAGCCTGGGCAGGCCATGCTCGCGCGGCGTCAGCTTGCGGGCGCCGTCGTTGAACACGCGGAACTGGCCGATTCCCAGCCCGTCCATGTCGAACGCGGCATTGTCGGTGCGGGGGTTGGACGTCAAGTCGTCGGAGACGTTGAAGCCGAACCGGAGTTCGTTGATCATGGTTGGGCTGAACGTGTGAATCCACTGGCTCGCCAGATTGGTCACCGACGATTTGACGAAGACGGGGAGGTTCGGATTGATGTTGTTGGCCGTGCGGTTGGAGCGGTCCCAAGCCAGGCGGGCGAAAACGCGATCGTTCGAATTGAAGGTGTGATCCACGCGGCTGAAGTAGGTGTGCGCGTTGACCGGCTGGGGAACGCCCAGGATGGCGTTGAAGTCGAGCGGATCGGCTTGGCGGAACTGGGGCTTCGGAACGAAGGTGTTGATGATGTTCCGCGCTCCGGGATGGATCCGCGACTGAGGCAGGACATTGTTCGGGATGGGAACGCCCGTGTACACGTCGAACAGGATCGTGGGGTTGCGGCGCTGGCCGGTCACATTGATCGGCGTGGGCTGCAGAAGTTCCGAGAAGTCGCCGTTGCGGAACTGGTCGAGCCCGAAGTTGGCGGTCTGCACGGACGTGACGCGGTCCAGCCGGTGTTCCATGTTGAACGCCCAGAACGTCCGGTTCTTGCCGCTGTAGATCTTCGGGATCGTCACCGGTCCGCTCATCACGAAGCCGAATTGGTTGCGGCGCAGCGAATTCTGCTTCAAGCGGCCCAGCGCCGGGGCGCGTTCGAAGTTGAGGAAGTAGTTCTCGGCGTCGAAGTAGTCGTTGCGCAGGAATTCGAAGAACGTGCCGTGCAGCGCGTTGGTGCCGCTCTTCATCGTGATTTGCACGTTGGCGCCGCCGCCGAATCCGAACTCGGCCGTAAACGCGTTGGTCTGGATCTTGAACTCTTCGATCGCCTCGATCGACGGCACGAAGTTGGTGATGTTGATGCGCGGGTCCTTGGCATCCACGCCGTCGAGCGAGACTACCTGGAACGTTTCGCGCTGGCCGTTGGCGGAGACGGAGAAGCCGGAGCCGGGAATCGGAAACCCGCCCATGCCGTCACCGCGCCCGGTTCGGTCGCCGAACTGCACGCCGGGAACCAGTACGGCCAAGCCCACCATGTTGCGACCGTTTACCGGAAGATCGATGATGCGCTTGTTCTCGATGATGCCGCCGGTGGTGGCGTTCTCCGTGTTGAGTTGCACTGTGTTCGCGGACACTTCGACGCTTTCGGCCACCGCGCCGACTTCCATCTTGAAGTCCTGGCGAACCTGCGCGGAGGTTTCCACGCGGATGTTGCGCACGGTTTCCGTCTTGAAGCCCTGCATCTCGACTTTGACTTCATAGTTGCCGACCTGCACGAGCACGAAGCTGTACAGGCCGGACGGGTTGGTCTCGGCGGTTCGCGCGATGCCAGTCCCAATGTTCGTTAGGATCACCTTGGCGCCGGCGATGACGGCGCCGGTGCCGTCTTCGACCAAGCCCTGGACCGCTTGTTGCGACTGCGCACTTGCCGCCGCCGCGATCAGCAACAGCAGCGCCGGCTGGACCAACTGTCTGGAAATGCTTCTGGACACGTCAGACCTCCCGTGAAGAGTTTGAATCTGCCTCAGAATATCATGGCGCGCGGACCGGTCCCCGCGACGGGTATAATCGGCCAACGATGCCGATCACCCGCCGCACCGCGCTCCAAGCCACGCTCGCGGCCGCCGCCGCATCCTCGTGTAACTGGCGGCGTGTCAGCCGGCCCAACATCCTCTTCGTCATGACCGACGATCACGCGGTGGGCCATTCGTCGTGCTACGGCAACAAGTTCGTCAAAACGCCGAACCTGGACCGTCTGGCGGCCGAAGGCACGCGCTTCGATTCGAGCTGCGTCACCAACTCGCTCTGTGCTCCCAGCCGCGCCTGCGTGCTCACCGGCGCCTATTCCCACGTCAACGGGATTCGCGGCAACTCGGAGGCGAAGAACGCCGTGGAGAACCTCGACCGGTCGATCGCCACGTATCCGCAACTGCTCCAAGCGGCTGGATATCGAACGGGAATCGTGGGCAAGTGGCACTTGTCGCACGATCCTGCGGGGTTCGATACGTGGCGCGTCCTGCCCGGCCAGGGCGAGTACTTCAACCCCACGTTCATCGACAACGGCGCGAAGAAGAGGTACGACGGCTACGCCACCGACGTCACCACGGACATGGCGCTCGAATTCCTGAAGGCTCGCGACCCCAAGCCGTGGTGTCTGGTGTACCAGCACAAAGCGCCGCATCGCCCGTTCCTGCCTCCGCCTCGGTTTGCCAAGGTTTTCGACAAGGTGGAGATCCCGGAGCCGCTCACGTTCAACGACGACTACGCCACCCGAAAGGTCGCGCGCGAGGCCGAAGACATGCGCTTCGACGTCAGCCTCGAGGGCGACTACAAGGATCTGCCGAAGGGTCTCTCTCCCCGCGACAAGAAGAAGTGGATCTATCAGCGGTTCGTCAAGGATTACTACGGCGCGATCATGGCGGTGGACGAAGGATTGGGGCGCGTGCTGAAGCACCTGGACGACGAGAGGATGACGAACGACACTCTGATCGTCTATACGTCGGACAATGGCTTCTTCGTCGGCGACCACGGCTGGTACGACAAGCGCTTCATGTACGAACCGTCGTTGCGGGTGCCGATGGTGGTGCGAGCGCCGGGCGCGCGGCGCGGCGCCACCCACGACCTGACGACGCTCAATATCGACGTCGCGCCGACGATCCTCGACTACGCCGACATCCCCGCGCCGCCCTCGATGCAGGGCCGCAGCATGCGTCCGCTGCTGGCCGGAGCCGCGCCGGTCGATTGGCGCAAGTCGATGTATTACACCTACTATGAGAATTCATGGGTGTTGGCGGGCAAAGGCAAGGAAGCGATGGCCGACCCGAGCTTTCAGTTCTTCACGCCGCATCGTATCGGCCCGCATCGCGGCGTCCGGACGGCGACGCACAAGTTGATCCAATACTACGCCGAGGGCGACTATCACGAACTGTTCGACCTGGAGCGCGATCCGAACGAACTGAACAATCTGCATGGGACGGCGGGCAGCGAGACGATCGCCGCCGAACTGAAGAGGGAACTCGAGCGGCTTCGCGTCCAGTATCGCGACACCGACTGATGCGCACCGCCCTCCTGCTTGCGCTTACGGCGCCGGCGTGGTGCCAGAACTGGCCGCAGTTCCGGGGCGAGCACGCGGGCGGCGCGGGCGGATCGCAGCGGCTGCCCTTGCAGTGGGACGGCTCCACTGGCCGCGGCATCCGGTGGAAGACGCGCATCCCCGGTTTAGCGCATTCCAGCCCGGTGGTGTGGCGCGGCCAGGTGTTCGTGACTACGGCCGTCAGTTCGCGTCCGGACGCGACGTTCAAGCACGGCCTATTCGGCGATGGAGACGCTTCGCCGGATCTGTCGGTACACTCGTTTCAACTGTTGTGCCTGGATAAGCGCACGGGCGCGATTCTGTGGAAACGCGTGGCCTACGAAGGCGCGCCGAAGGAGAAGAGGCACATCAAATCGACCTACGCCAACGCGACGCCGGCCACCGATGGCAAACGGGTGATCGCGTTCTTCGGGTCGCACGGCATCCACGCGTATTCGCTCGATGGGAAGCCGGTCTGGAAGCGGGATCTCGGTGTGCTGCGCCTTGGCGCCTACGACGCGCCGGACTACGAGTGGGGGACGGCGAGTTCCCCCGTGATCGAGGGCGATCGCGTGATTGTCCAGTGCGACACGCAGGGAACGGAGTCGTTCCTCATGGCGCTGGACGCTCGCACGGGCGAGACTTTGTGGAAAACGCCGCGGGTGGAACTGCCGTCCTGGGGCACGCCTTCGGTGTTCGGAAACGAGGTCGTAACGAATGGTTCGAACGGCATTCGCGGCTATGACCTCGAGACCGGCCGCGAGTTGTGGAGTTTCGGCGGAAGCTCGAAGATCACCGCGCCGACGCCCGTGGCCGCCGACGGTATCGCGATCGTGGCGAGCGGCCGGCGGCCCGAGGCTCCCATCTTCGCCGTGAAACTAGGCTCGGGCGGCAAGATCCTGTGGAGCAAGCGGCAGCGTGGACCCTACATGCCGACGCCACTCATCCACCAAGGGCTGCTGTACATGCTCGGCAACACGGGCGTGTTCGACTGCTACGAACTCGCCACCGGCGCGGAAGTCTACCGCCAACGTCTGGATCACGTGGGCGGCGGATTCAGCGCGTCGCCGGTGGCGGCCGACGGCAACCTCTATCTGGCGGGCGAGGACGGCGAGGTGTTCGTGGTGAAGGCGGGCCGCGTCCCCGAACTTTCCAGCCGGAACTCCATGGGCGAGCGCGTGATGGCGACTCCGGCGGTTTCCGGCGGAATGCTGTTGATTCGGGGTGAACGAAATCTATTCGCGGTGGGGAGGCGTTGATGAACTGGCGTCGCGAGATTCAGGCGGCGGGAGAACGGATTCGCGGTTGGGTGCGGGAGACTCCGGCGATGCCGCCGGGGCGGGAGGCGTTCGGCCTCGGGATGAATCTCGTCTTGAAGCTCGAGTCGCTGCAGGTGGCCGGGTCGTTCAAGCCGCGCGGCGCGTTCAACCGGATGCTGAGCGCACGCCTGCCGGGGGCCGGGGTCGTCGCCGCGAGTGGAGGCAATCATGGCGCGGCGGTCGCGTATGCCGCGCGCCGTCTCGGCGTTCCGGCTGAGATCTTCGTCCCCGAGATTTCGAGCCCCGCCAAGCGGGTCCGCATCGAACGCGAGGGAGCGGTTCTCCGGGTTGGCGGCGCGATTTACGTGGAGGCTTTCGCGGCCTGTGTCCGTCGCGCGGAAGAAACCGGCGCGCTGCTGGTGCACGCCTACGATCAACCGGAAACGGTCGCCGGCCAGGGGACGCTCGCGCTCGAATGGGAGCGGCAGTCGCCGGATCTGGACACGGTGCTCGTGGCGGTGGGGGGCGGCGGGTTGATCGCCGGGATCGCGGCGTGGTTCGAGGATCGCGTGCGCGTGGTAGCGGTGGAGCCGGAGGAGTGCCCGACTCTGCATCACGCCATTGGACACGGATCGCCGGTGGCCGTCCCGGTGGGCGGTCTGGCCGCCGATTCGCTCGGCGCGCGGGAGATCGGGGGGATCGCGTTCGACATCGCGCGGCGTCATGTGGAACGTTGCGTCCTGGTTCCGGAATCGGCGATCGTCCGCGCGCAAGCCGCCTTGTGGAACGAGGTCCAGGTTGCGGCCGAACCCGGTGGCGCCGTGGCGTTGGCGGCGCTGCTCTGCGGCGCCTACGTTCCCGGGCCGGACGAACGGGTGGGAGTCTTGGTATGCGGAGGCAACGTCGCGCTGGACGCCTTGCGCGCGGCGGCGGCGACGCCGGCATGATGGGGCAGCCGGGCTGCCAGCGGCTCGAGGATGCCGCGAGCTTCGCGCCGTAGCGCATCCGCCGGCGCGCCGCGGCAGCCGGCCCAATCGAGCAGAATCCAGGAGAGCCGGAGGGGAGGATCGATGCGGCTGGGGACCTGTTTCACGGTCTCGCGCATTCCTTCGGCTGCGGCCGCGAACAGCGGTTGGGCTTCCGCGCAACGCCCCAATGCCGATAGGCAGTAGGCTCTCGTGCCGCGGCACAGGTGAAGCGCTTCGCGGTTCCTCAGATCTCCACTGGCGGCCTTCTCGATCACCGCCTCCGCGGCGCGGAGGTCCTCCTCGAGCGGAGTCAGTTGGGCTCGATCCGTGGCGGCGAACACGGGAGCAATAAGCCTCGCCATTTCCGGCAAGTCCATTCGCGCGTTGACATCGGCGGTGTCCCCCGCGAGTTGCCGCCTGGATATCGCGGCGGCTTCTCGCGCGAGGGAAATCGCCTCGGACGGTAGGCCAAGGGAAGGCGGTCTGCCGGCGAGCAAGGCCGCGTGAACGGCCAGGGCGTCCCGGTAAACGATCGTCCGGTAGTTCGAATTGGGGCGCTGTTTCCAGTACGCCAGTCCGGCCCTCTCCGACTCCTGGATGTGCGCCAACGCCTCATCCAGGCGGCCCTGCGCCGCGGCGAACTCCGCCAACCGCGAGTACATGTTGGCGGTGAGCCCCTCGGGGAGCCGGCGTTCGGCGGCGATCCGGAGCGCGTCCCGCACGAACCCGGCCGCCTTGGCGGGCTCTCCGCGGGAGGACCAGATGTCGGCGATTCGCAAAAAGGCCGAGGTCGCATGCCGCGGGGCTCCGGCCTCGAGCCCCTGCTCACGAGCTTCCGTGAGAAGGCGAAGCGCCCCTTCGTCGTCGCCCCGCGAACGAACGGCGTCGGCGAGGTCGATCTTGACGGATGAGATGGTCTCGAGCGCTCTCTTCCGGTCGATGCCCGCCGCCAGGGCGGAATCCGCCAGTTGCAGCGAGCGCCGGTAGTTTTCCAGCGCCGCGCCCGAGTCGGCGAGGTTGCTGGTGTCGCTGGCGCCCTGCAGATCGCCGATCTTGCGGAAGCCGACCGCGAGATCGAACTGAAGCTCGGGATCGCCTTCCGATTCCTTGGCGAGCTTGTTCAGGTACGCCACGGTTTCGCGCATCAGGATGCCACGCGCCCGGGTGGCGCCGGGTAACTGCTGGATCTGGGTGTAGAATTCGCCGAGCAGCGCGTTCGCGTAGAGCCGCGCCTCGTTGAAGCGCCGCTGCGCCCGGTTCGCTTCCACCCGCGTGGTGACGATGCCGGCGGTCAGCGATCCCAACACCACCACGAGCCCGGCCGCGAACGCCCAATTGCGGCGCAGAAATTTGGACGTCCGGTAGATCGCGGTGTCCGGGCGCGCGCGAACCGGCAGGTTTTCGAGCGACCTCCGGATGTCGTCCGCGAACTCGTCCACCGACGCGTAGCGCCGTTCGGGCTCCTTGCGAAGCGCCATCATCAGAATGTTGTCGAGGTCCTCCGAGATCTCCGGCCGGGGGATTGGCGCCTCGCACACGGTTCGATCCACTTCGATCGGAGTCAGGGTCTTGAAGGCGTAAGGCGGCCGGCCGGAGAGTAGTTCGAACAGGATCACGCCGAGCGAGTACACGTCGCTCCCGGTGGTGACGGGTAGGCCGCGGACCTGCTCGGGGCTGGCGTATTGGGGCGTCAACGCGAACATGCCCGTGGCGGTGCGCTTCGCGTCTTCATGGAGCAGTTTCGCGATGCCGAAATCCAGCAGCTTGGGCACGCCCGCGGCCGTCACAAGGATGTTCGATGGTTTCAGATCGCGGTGCACCACCAGATTTCGATGCAGGTACGACACGGCGCCGCAGACGTCGAGAAACAGGCGAAGCCGGGCGTTCCTGTCGAGCTTCGCCTTCGCGGCGTAATCGAGCAGAGTCTTCCCTTCGACGAACTCCATCACGAGGTACGATCCATGGGCGGTCTCGCCGCCGTCGAGCAGCCTCGCGATGTTGGGATGTTCCAGGCGCGCCAAGATGTGGCGCTCGTGCCGGAAGCGGGCCTGGGTCTCCGGCGAGTCCATATGCAGGATCTTGAGCGCGGCGTCCTTTTCGAACGCGCCATCGGCCCGCACCGCGCGATACACGATGCCCATGCCACCGGCGCCCAGCTTTTCGGCGACCTTCCACGGGCCGAAGCTCGACTGCGCCACCATCGACGTGAACGGGTCCATCGTGTCCATGGCGCGGTCGACGGCTTCGCTCAGTCCGTTGGCCGGCGTGTCGTGCGCGAGCATCGCGTCGACCTCGGCGCGCAGTTCCGTGTCGCCGGCGCAGGCCAGTTCGAGATAGCCGCGGCGCTCTTCCCCGTGTAGCTCCGCCGCGCTATCGAATACCTCCGCGATTCGAGCCCATCGCTCGGGGGTCATTCGCCTCCTGGTTCATTCAGTTTGCGCTCTGCCGGGGCGGCCGGTCAAGGTAGAATCGGAGTTTCGGGCGGGAGGCGGGCAGTCCGCCACCCGTGGCGCGATCCTGGCCGGGGACGCTTGGCAGGGGAGGCGTCCATGAAGCGGTTGCAGTATGAGGTGGTGGTCCGGGATCTGCTGACTTCGACGGGATCCAGCTTACTGGGGTTGCTGTCCGGCGGCCAGATGATCGGCCGGCCTCTGGCGGTACAACTGGCGCTGGTGGACAGCCGGATGGCGGACCTGTTATTCGAACTCGGACGAGCCGGCCTGCTGCACATCGAAGTGCAGAGTTCCAATCACCGGAAGATGCCACACCGGATGGTGGTCTATGGAGTGCTCGGCGCGCTGAAGCATGGGAGGAGCCACGTGGTGCAGGTGGTTCTTTACATCGGCAAACCCCGGATGAACATGCCGTGCAAGCTAGATTTGGGCGGGATCCAGTGCGAGTACCGCCAGATCGATATTCGCGAGTTCGAGGCGGAGGCGCTGCTGGCAACGGGGAATCCGGCGGACTTCGTGCTCGCGATGCTGGCGCGGGGCGGCGCGGACCGTCTCCGCGAGATCGTGTCGCGCGCGGCGATGCTGGATGGCGTCGAACGGCAGCGGGTTCTGGCGCAACTGACGGTGCTGGCCGGGTTGCGCGGAACCGCCGAACGGCTCAAAATAGAGTTCGAGGAGGCTGGCGTGAGAGTCAACATCGAGGACAACGTGCTGTTGCGCGAGATCCGCGACACCGGGTTCGCCATGGGCTTGGCGATGGGAGAGGCGAAGGGCGAAGCAAGGGGCTTGGCGAAGGGCGAGGCCAGTCTGCTGGTCAGGCTTTTGGAGAGCAAATTCGGCGAGTTGCCGAGGTGGGCCGAGCTCCGATTGGGCAAGGCGACCCGCGACCAGATCGAACGCTGGGGCCAGTCCCTTCTCACCGCGTCGACGCTCGAAGGCGCGATCGGCCGCCGCTGAGCGAAGACCGCGGCCCACCTAGCCAGGCGGTTTCGGGATCCAGCCCGGAAGCCAATACGCATACACCATCACGATCAGGCCGACGATCACGGCGAGCGCGATGCTGTGACCCAGCACGGCGCGAAACAGGTCGCCCTCGCGATTCTCCTGTCCGGTCGCCGCGCACGCCACGAGGATCGACTGCGCGTCGATCATCTTCCCCATTACCCCACCCGCCGAGTTCGCCGACACCATCAGGATGGGGTTGAGCCCGAGTTGGTTCGCGGTGATCACCTGCAGGCTGCCGAACAGTGCGTTCGAGCCCGCGTCGGTGCCGGTCAGAGCCACTCCCAGCCATCCGATCAGCGTCCCGAACAGGGGGAACAACCAGCCCGTGTTCGCCATCGCGAGCCCCATCACCGCGTCCATGCCCGAATACCGGGTGACATAGCCGAGCCCCATCATCGCCAGGATCGCCACCATGCTGAACCGCATGCGATGGCACGTCTTCAGAAAGATCCCGAGCGTGCGCCGCGGGCTTAGCCCTAACAGCGGTCCGGCGATGAGACCCGCCAGAAACGTCGGCGTCCCCACGGACGCGAGCCAGGCGATGTCGAAGAACGCGGGCTCGGTGTGCGCTTTGGCGACCACCGGAGGAATTCGCGTCACCAGATTGTGCAGGCCCGGCACGGGAGTCTTGTAGCTGGACGCTTCGATCGCCGGCTTCAGGACCGGCAATCCCCACATCACCACGAACACGGCCAGCAGCAGGAACGGCGACCACGCCTTCAGCACCTGGCCGGCGGGCAACGAGGCGCGGGCGGCCGGCGGCGGATCGTCCGGATAGCGCCAGATCTTGGCCGGCGCCCACAATTTGTAGAACAGAGCGAGCCAGAGCAGCGTGCCCATGCCGCCGACGATGTCCACCAGGGACGCGTCCACGTAGTTCGACCACAGGAATTGGATCGCGCCGAACCCCAGGCCGCAAGCGAGCAGACCCGGCCACACCTCGAGCACCTGCGCGGTGGGAACCATCGAGCGGATCAGCCAGAACGGCAGGATGGCCGCCGTCCAGGGAAGGATGCGCCCGATGGTGGCGCTGATCGCCATCTCCGGCAGCCCGGTGACCGCCACCAGCGTTCGAACCGGGTTGCCCATGCCGCCGAACGCCACCGGGGCGGTGTTAGCGATCAGGCAAAGCACGGCTGCCTGGAACGGCGGGAAGCCGAGACCCACCATCATCGCGCCGCAGATCGCCACGGGCGCCCCGCCGCCGCCCGCTCCTTCCAGTACGGCGCCGAACGCGAAGGCGATCAGCAGCACTTGCAAACGCCGGTCGGAGGTCACTCCGCCGATCGACTGCTTGATCGTGTCGAAGTAGCCCGCCTCCACCGTCACCTCGTAGACGAACACCGCGGCCAGCAGCACCCATGCGATCCGCACCACCGCGTACACCACTCCGTGGGCCACGGCCGCCGCCACCATCGGCACGGGCATTCCGAAGACCACGGCGGCGACGATCAGCGAGATCGCGAAAGAGACCAGCGCCGCCCGCCAGGCGATCATCTTGCGGACCGCCAACAGGTAGAAGAGGCTGGTTACCGGAAACGCGGCGGCGGCGGTTGACAGGATCGCGTTGCCGAAGGGGTCGTAGTTCTGAGTCCAGGACACGGACTCCCGATTCTACAAGGAAACCCTGCGTAGCCGCAGGGCGTTGGCGATCACCGAAACCGAACTCAGCGTCATGGCGGCGGCCGCGATCATCGGCGAGAGC
>SYLY01000197.1 GCA_005808475.1 Acidobacteriota bacterium | reverse complement strand
GGACCGAACTGCCGCAAGTCCGATTCCAGCGCCAGTTCGATCTGCTTCCGCGCCTCCCCGTGCTCGCCCAAGTCCCCCAGGATGTTGGCGAGGTTGGACCGGTGGACCGCCACGTTGGGATGGTCCGGACCGAACTGCCGCAAGTCCGATTCCAGCGCCAGTTCGATCTGCTTCCGCGCCTCTCCGTGCTCGCCCAAGTCCCGCAGGATGTTGGCGAGGTTGGACCGGCGGACCGCCACGCTGGGATGGTCCGGACCGAACTGCCGCAAGTCCGATTCCAGCGCCAGTTCGATCTGCTTCCGCGCCTCCCCGGGCTCGCCCAAGTCCCCCAGGATGCTGGCGAGGTTGGACCGGCGGACCGCCACGAGATCCGTTCCAACGGAGCGCTCCGCGAGCCGAAGCGCCCGCTCCGCATGCTCCCGCGCTTCACTCAGCTTTCCTCGAACCTGCAACAAGCTCGACAGACGGGAAAGCGCCGCGGCCAGATCTCCTGGATCCGCGTGTTGCTCTCGAAGCGCGACGCCCTCCCGCAACGCCGTCTCAGCCCGCTCCCAATCGAGCCGCGCCTCGAGCCCTTCCGCGGCGCGCAGGAGCAGATCCGCCAGTTCCAACTCCCGCCCCGGAACGCCTCTCGCGCGGCCGGCGGCCAACAAGGCCTGCTCGGGATCGGGCGCATCCTGAAGCGGCACACTGGGCTGCGCCCACTCGATTACCTGGCCTTCCGGGCGGACCGGCGAGATCTCGATCACCAATGCCCGAATCGAGTACAGGTCCGGCGCCGCTTCCCGAACCACCGCCTTCACCCACGGACACCCCACCAGGATCAGCGTCCCCTGCATTTGCTTGGGCAGGCTGTTGCGAAACTGGTTCAGCCGCGCCATCCCCGAATACCAGGCGTCGCGCCACTGGGCAAAGCCGGGGTCCAGCGAAGAGACCGCCGCTTGCGCGAACACGGTGGCGGGTCCCCAAAGATGTTCCGGGTTTACCAGGCTGCCGGCAAGATGCGCGAGGTCGTTCGGCGCCACGATCTCGATCACGGCCACCTGCTTCGCCGTCCCGGCAAACCGCTGGCGCAGCGTTTCCAGGCACAGCAGCGCGACGGCCCGCTCGGGCACGATCAGCAGGACAACGCTGAATCCCTCCTGCAGTTCGATGTGCCTGACGAGCACATGCCATTCCTCGTTGCCCTCCAACTGGTACAGCCGGGCTCGCGGCGAATCGAGAGGGTCACCCGTGGACACGCGGCCTACGCGCCTGGCTTCGGCAGCGATTCCGCCTTCGCGACAATCTCGGCGACCTCGTCCCGGATCATAGGATGGATGTCGTACCACTCGTCGCCATTGCGCAGGTACAGCACGAAGTGGGTGTCCAGAAGGCGCGCTAGGCGGTTCACTTCCGTTGCGCCGGTGGTCTGCAGGATCGTATCCCGCTCCTGCCCGATCCGGTGGAGCCATTTGGCGTCCTCCACGGCGATGGGAAGGAAAGAGCTCTTCACGTTGCGAATCGCCGCGGTGATCACGGCGTCGGAAATGGGCAGCGAATTCGCGCGGAGCACACACTCCCGGGCGAGGCGGAGCAGATCGCGAAAATGGCCGCCGCACAGCGAGAGCAAGCGGTCCGCGCGGCCGGAACGGGCCGGATCGGGAGGCTCGCCAAAGAACTCCAGATACTCGCCGTCGCCGAATCGCCGCTGCAGCAGCCGCCGGAGACACCGCTCACCCGCTTGGAAGGGCGTCCGGGCCGGGTCCTTGCCCCAGAGCTTGACGCAGTTCAGGACGGTGACGGGTGCGCCCGGGCCCTGCGGGATCAGTTTGAGCCACGGCGGTACGGTGAACACGCAGTGAACGTAGGGGAGGCGCAACAGGCTCAAGTGAGCGGAAAACACCCGCTCGACGCTACGCAACATCTCCGCTTCGTTGGTGAGCGAGCCCCGGAACTGCTCCAACTGGTCAAACAGAAACACCACCTGCTGGTCCGTGGTCTTGCGCCGGATCTGCTCGACTCCATCCTCGACGAACTTGCGGACATTGTCGCGCAGTTCTCCGAGCCGCGGCTGCATCGCCTCCTGGAGCCTTTGGCGGAAAGTCGGCGTGGTGCGGAACGCGAGCTTCATGCTCGCCTCGAGGCCTGTGACGCCGGCCTTCATCCCAAAATCGGCCAACTGTACGTTCGTCGTCCCGAGGAAATGGGTGAAGCGTTGCCAGTAGGAGTCGCTTGCAATGTCGATCCCCTTGGACTCGAGCTGATCGCTGAAGCTGCCCGCCAACACCAGCAGGATATCGGAGATCTCGAGCGGCTCGGCCGGATTCAGGTAGTCGAGTGCGTTCGCGTAGAGAACGAAATAGCCCTGCGCCTCCAGATCTCTCTTCAGGCGGTTTAATTCGGTGGTCTTCCCTGAACCGCGGAATCCCGAGAACAATTGGAGGCTCTCTTCGCCTCCGTAGCGAATGGAATTCGCCAGGTGCCCGACCGGATCGTCGGTCTCGCTGTCCGCGTAAAGCGGCTCATAGAAGGGATGATCCGGATCGAGCGCTTTGTCGGGATTCAGGTTGTTGAAGAGCCGCTTGCAGAGCCCTTGCTGCTCGGATGTCAAAGGCATGAAGGATCTCCTTAAGTATAAAGCCTCGGACCCGAGACAGCTCACTCTCTGACCGCGGCGCCCGTTGGGACGCCGTCGATCAGGAGGAACTTGACAATTCGCCCCGAACGAACGCCGGATCCGAAGCGATTCGCTCCATCTGGGCCCGAATCGATTCAGGAGAAGCTGCGGTGCTCGGGAATGTTTACCTCCTCCACAACCCGCGCGCGCCCGTTAGCGAGCAGCCGCGGCCCCAGCTCCTCGTCGAAATGGCCAGAGGCTATTGCCGCGCTACGACCCCCAGGGCTCGAAGACGCAGTGCGGGGCGCCGGCTGCGCGGTCGAACGCCGGCAAGAGCGCGGGAAAGAACGAGGGCTTACGGCAATCCAGGAGCCAGATGCGTCCGTGCTTCCGTTCGCAATCGGGTGCTCCTGGCCGAGCGTCTGAAATCGGCCCATCCTCCCGGCGCCGGATCAGAGCGGACGGCGGCCCCGCTCCGTGTCCCGGCGGAGAAACTGATCCGGCTAGCGAGGCGCGGGAGTCGTAGACGCGAACCACTGGCTGGCAACCTTCCACCGGAACCGCGATCATCTTGGGCCGCTTGGAGCCCAACCATCCGAGCGCCATGGTGTGGCGTTTCGCCAACCGGGATTGCGACGATCACCCACTATCGGATGACAGAAGGATTTAGTGGTCTGCTGTTGCTGGTGATCGCCGGTGAGCTCCCGGACTGCGGGAATCTGGTGCTCAGGGGTGGCCCGAATGGGGTTCGGCCCACCCTCGCGAGGGCAACCGCGAACCGGAACTCGGCAGGCGCTCGTACTGGTAGCCGCGCCTCGCGCCGGGGTTCCCTGGTACGGACCGAAGGGCAGTGCCAATCGATTGCCTCCTGCGCCGTTTTGCAGGTTCTTCCTACACTCGCGCCATAATGAATTGATCGTGGGAGGGGAGTTCCGGGTTGGACTGCTTCCGTGAAATCGCCCTCGTTGAAGCGCTTGACAGAGCGGAGCAAACAAGATTCCATGAGCACAAAGCTCCTCATAGCGGGCGCGACAGGCGCGGTCGGGCGGCGCGTGGTGCAACTCGCGAATCGCCCGTTGCGGACGCTCTCGCGCTCGCCCCAACCCGGAGATCACCTGATGACCGACGCGAGTGCGGGACTCGAGGGCGCTTGCGACAGCATCGATACTGTCTTTTCGGCGCTCGGCGCGAGCGTGGCATTGAACGCCCCGGAATCGCGCTGTTACCGCGAGGTGGATACCGCCGCGAACCTCAACCTCATCGCCGATGCCCGCCGCGCCGGAGTCCGCCGATTCGTGTACGTTGCCGCGCACGTAGGACAGGGCTACGCGCACACTGCCTATATCCGCGCCCATGAGGAAGTGGTGGAGGCTCTACGCGGCTCTGGACTTTCGTACACAGTCGTACGTCCCACCGGAATTTTCACAGCCTTGGATGACCTTGCCGGCATGGCGCGCCGGGGCTTCGGCGTGGTGATCGGCTCCGGCGAGGCGCGCACGAATCCAGTGCATCCGCTGGATGTCGCCGAGCTCTGCGTCGATTGCTTGAACTCGGGTCCTTTAGAGATTTCGATCGGAGGGCCAGAGATCCTGAGCCGGCGGCAGATCGTGGAAAAGGCGTTTGAAGCCGTCGGCCGTCAGCCGCGCATTTGGAGCGTCCCCGCCGGTATCATGCGTTTTGGCGGAAAAGTGTGTGGCCTCACAAACCCGCGCAAAGCGGAACTGTTAGAATTTGCGGCGGCCGTATCTGTCTCCGATGGTGTGGCGCCCGCGGCGGGACGGCGATACCTCCTCGACTATTTCCGCGAGTTCACAAAATAACTCCAGCCTAGTCGTTTTTGACCGGCGTCCGGCCTTGGACCCTGGATGCCAGCCCCCCCGGCATCGGGGATTCGACAATGCCGGTGGGGATTGCAATGCGCAAGCTCGAAGCGCGCAATAGCGCAGCGCCGGAGAAGGCGCACCTCACGCGCGGGCTCCGAAGAGCGGGCAGAGATAGGCCGGATAAGCGAAATGTCGTTCTCCAACCGGTACGCGACTCGACGCCATACCAGCGATCCGCGCTCCCGCGGATCGCGGTTCCCCGCGCCGTCAGCGTGGATCTATCCCGCTCGTAGGGCGGAGCAACGGCTTCTTCATGTACTGGGCGGGCGTCGAGACGTGTCCAGGCCGCGGGCGACCCGCTGCGGATGCTGTACGCATTTGATCCGCGGCGCGTTGCAATTCTACTGATCGCTGGGGACAAGACGGGCGACGACCGCTGGAATGAAGCGAATGTTCCGGGTGGCGGATCGTTTGTTCGAGCGCCACTTGAACACAATCAAGAAGGAGACCGGAAATGGCTAAGAACTTCTCGCAACTGCGGAACGGGATGTCCGCCCAGGCACGGGCTGTGAGCGCTGCCGAGCACCGCCGGCTGGTGGAAGAAATGTCGCTCCACCAACTTCGCAAGGCCCGTGAACTGACTCAGACCAAGATTGCCGGAGAGTTGCACATTGGGCAAGGGGATGTCTCGAAGCTGGAACGGCGCACGGATATGTATGTCAGTACGCTTGCCAGCTATCTTCAGGCTGTTGGCGCGGATCTTGAAATTCGCGCGGTGTTCCCCGATGGGAGCGCTGTCAAGATCATTCAGTTTTCGGAGTGATTGCCCTCTAGTAACTCACTAAGAATGAACATCTTGGGCCCGTTGCCGGCGGAGACGTCGCCAAAAACGGCATAGTGTAGAGGGTACCGCGTTGCGAAACTGTATTGCGCTGAGCACTGGCATGGCGACAGGTTTCCGCAACACCTGACGGCGACCCTGGCGCCAAATAATGTTGACGGATGTGCGCCGAATATTTCTGAAAGTGACAGCGGAATCGGCGTGGTCCACAAGAACATGTCGATTGAGCGGCAGGCCGAAGAGGTCGACCGCGTGAAACGCTCGGAAAGCGGCATGATGATCGTCGATCCGGTGACAATTCGGCCGGACGCGCCCATCACCGGCGCGCTCGAACTGATGAGCCGCACCGCATCTCCGGTTTCCCATCACCACGCGCGACGCCAAGCTCGCCGGCATTCTCACCAGCCCCGATCCGCGTTCTGAAACCCGCTTTGAGCTGCCGGTTTCCGCTCGCATGACCAAGGACAAGCTCATCACCGCGCGCGTGGGCACGACGCTCGAACACGCGGAGGCCAGGGTGCATCGGCATCGCGTGGAAAAGCTCCTCGTGGTGGACGACGATTTTCAACTCAAAGGCCTGATCACCGTCAAAGACATTCAGAAACACATCAAGCACCCGAACGCGGCGAAGGACGAGCAGCGCCGCCTCCGTGTGGCCGCCGCCATCGGCGCCACGGGGTGACTTCCTCGAACGCGCGCGGGACCGCGCTTGGGATTTTTGGCCCCCGCTCTGAGTTGGGTGTAGGTCTGCTCAGGCAGCGGCACGGGAACGTTCATCGTGCCGTCAATCGCCATGGATCCATGGCATGCCACGGTGGCGCCGGCGCCCTGGCAACATCGCCATCCGTTCGGCAGCGCCCCGGTACATCGTCGAAGCGCCTGACGGTAAGAGTGCAACGGCCGAACGGCGGCGCGGATGCCCCGACCGGCACGACAGGTTCGGCAATGTGGAAGAATGAGTCGATGATCGTCACAAGCTATCGGCCCAAGCATGCCGTGGCTGTCGGCCCGGCAGTCGTCCGAGCCTCCTGGCGTCCTTTCATGCCTGGCTCCATGAATCGGGTCAGGGCAATTTCATCGGTTCCGGCGTGCGTGGAACAGCGATCACTCGAGCGGTTTCCGGCGTGGATTCGGCTGCTGGCGTGTACCTTGGCCGTCGCGCCGTGCTGGGCACAGGTTCCGCCCAAACTGCCGGAGGACCGCCTCGTGATGCTGACCGCGAAGTTCGACAAGACGGCGGATTACGAAGCGTCCACGCAGATTGGAGCCGGTGTGATCGTCGGCCGCGGGCCCAGCCGCCTCTACATCGCCACCGCGGACCACGTGCTCCGCGCGGGACCGCGTTCGGCCAGTTTAGTGAAGGCGGCATTCAAGGACCTGCCCGGCGGACGTTCACCGCGAAGATCCTCGACCACGCCGATCCCACGCTCGACCTCGCCGTGCTGACGCTCTCGGACCCGGACGCGCTGGCCCACAAGCCCACCGCGCGGATCCTCGGGGACTCGACCGCGCTCCAGCGCGGCGACAAGGTCTGGGCGATGGGGTATCCGCAGGGACGCCCTTGGTATTCGCGCCCAACTCCGGACGTGGTGCAGCGGTACGATCCCACGGGCATCCGGTTCGACTCTCCGTACATCGCCCCGGGTTACTCGGGCGGTGGCTTGTTCAATGATCGAGGCCTGCTGGTTGGGGTGATCAAGCAGGACAGTCCACCCGAGGCCGTGGCGATCCCGTTCGAGCGGGTGCTCGAACGGCTGCGGGAATGGAACTATCCGGTGGAGTTGGAGGCGCCCGCGGACGCCAGCCCGATCACCCGCGCGCTGATCGTGCGCCTCATCCGGATCGTCGTCAAGGAGGACGGATCCAGCGGCGCAACGAGTTGGAACTTCCGGGCGGCCGTAAACGGGAAGCCGTTGCTCGACTGGAAGGAAAAGTCTTTCAACGACGACGCGGGCCGCAATGTGGTCACCCCCGGCCCCGCCGAAACGAATGCAGTGGAAGTCCCCGCGGGTCGGCCGATTCGCCTGTCGATCCAGGGCGGCCATTCGCACGGCACGCCGATCCCATCACCAAGGAGACCACGCTCGCGGCCGGAGCCGAGGTGGAAGTGCCGGTCACCACGCCCCGGACCCGAAGCGGCGACTTTGTCTTCGTGTTTTCCGTCACTCCCAAGTAACTTGCAAGGAGCAACATGCGTGTACTGATCCCCCTGCTCCTGCTCGCGGCGCTCGCGCCGCCCAGCCTCGCCCAGAACCGTTGCGCCGAGTTCGGAATCATCAATCCCGTCGGCGGACCCACCGGCTACGACTGGCGCGACAACCGGGGGGGTGTCAAGACATGCTCGCGCCAAGGGCGCATCGCGCATGTTGTGTGGAGCCGAATGCGGGAGGCGACCGGCAGCGTAGGCGGCGCGGCGCGGTGAATTTGGATTCGTACGGGGCCGCGCGTCTCCGATAGGACAGGCAGGCGCTCGTTCACAGCGCCCATCTCCCAGCGGAGCTCCATCATGACGCTACTGCGGCAACGCATGATCGACGAGATGCGCCTGCGCAACTTGGCGCCCGGCACCCAAGCCAATTATCTCCATCACATGACCGGGTTGGCCGGCTACTACGGTCTGAGCCTGGACAAGCTCGATCTGGAGGCCATCCGCGAGTACATGGTCTACCTGATCGAGGACCGCAAGCTCTCGGCCGAGTCGGTGAACCAGTTCGCCTCGGCGGCGAGCTTCTGTTTCGTGGACGTGCTCGAAATGCCATGGGGCCGCGAGCAGTTTCCGCGAGCCCGCCGAAGACATCGCTTGCCGGTGGTGTTGAGCCAGGAAGAGATCGTCCAGTTTTTCGACCACGTGGCGGGACTGAGGTACCGGGCCATCTTGATGACGTGCTACGGAGCCGGGCTTCGGGTCTCGGAGGCGGTATCGCTCAAGGTTTCCGGCATCGACTCCAGTAGGATGCTGATTCGAGTCGAGCAGGGCAAGGGCGGTAAGGACCGCCTACGTGACGCTGTCGCCCCGGCTGTTGGAGGTGCTGCGAACTTGGTGGCGGGCCGCGCGGCCCGCCGATTGGTTGTTTCCGGGTTGGCGCATCGGACGGCATGTGTGCGCGGCCAGCGTGCAGGCGGCGTGCCGGGAAGCGGCGTGGCGGTCGGGGCTGAGCAAGAGGATCACCGCGCACACGCTCCGGCACAGCTTCGCGACTCACTTGCTCGAGGGCGGCACGGATATCCGCGTGATCCAGGTGCTGCTCGGTCACACCAACATCCACACCACCGCTCACTACACGGCCGTCACGCCCGGATCGCTGGGCGCGGTGATCACGCCGCTGGACCGGTTGGAGCCGCGCCGGCAGCAGACCGAACTGGTGGAGCGTAAGGCGCGCAAAGGGAAGGTGGGGCGGAAGGGATGACCCGGTCCGGGGTGGAAGTGGCCCGGATCTTCCGCCGGCACGGTCCCGCCTACCGCCGGCGGCATCCATTGCCTCTGCATCAGCGCAGACTGATGAGCGCGATCGAGCATTGCCGGACGGCGGCGTTGGGGGGCCACCGGGACGGTTGTTCCAACTGCGGCTTGACGCGCGTGAGCTATAACTCCTGCCGGAACCGGCACTGCCCCAAGTGCCAGGCCGGGCAGCGGGAAAAATGGGTCGAGGCCAGGCGCAAGGATCTGGTGCCGGTGAGCTACTATCACGTCGTGTTCACCCTGCCGGAGGGAGCGGCCGAGATCGCCTTCCACAATCCGGTAACGGTGTACGGGATACTGTTCAACGCGTGCCGGCAGACCCTGATGACGATCGGAGCCGACCCCAAGCATCTGGGAGCCGAACTGGGATTCTTCGCGATTCTGCACACGTGGGGCCAGAACCTGCTGTTTCATCCGCACTTGCACTGCGTGGTTCCGGGCGGAGGTCTGGCCGGCGGGCGCACCCGTTGGGTCGATTGCAAG
>SYLY01000196.1 GCA_005808475.1 Acidobacteriota bacterium | reverse complement strand
GTTGCCGAACACCATCGTCTGGATGTTGGCGGCGGTGCCGATGTCGTCCGGGATCTTCTCCATCTTCCGGTAGTAGCTGGCCTTGGGATTCCACCACGAGCGGAACACGGCGTCCCGCGCGAGCACCAGTTGTTCGCGGCCATCCTGCGGGAAGGGCTTTTTGGTTTCTTTCTGGACCAGCTTCAGGTAGTCCTTGATGATGGCCTGGAGGTCCTCGGCGGTGAGCCCTGTGTCGAGCTTGATCTTGCGGGCGTGCTTGCGCGAATCGAAGATGTGATCGAACTTCTCCATGTCGATGGAGAGGGCGACTTCAGCGAACATCTGGATGAACCGGCGGTAGCAGTCGTAGGCGAAGCGGGCGTTGCCGGTGCGCTTCGCCATCGCGGCGGCCACGGCGTCGTTCATGCCGAGGTTCAGGATGGTGTTCATCATGCCCGGCATGGAGAACTTGGCGCCGGAACGGACGCTCAGCAACAGCGGGTTGGAGGGATCGCCGAGCTTCTGCTCCATGCTCTTTTCGAGCTGGGCGAGCGAAGCCCACATCTGATCGTTGACCTCTTGGGGGACGCTGTTGCCGTTTTCGAAGTAGATGTTGCACACTTCGGTCGAAACGGTGAATCCGGGAGGAACGGGTACGCCGGCGAGGCACATCTCGGCCAGACCGGCGCCCTTTCCACCGAGGATTTCACGCATCGACCCATTGCCTTCGGTGACGCCGGCGCCGAAGGCAAACACGTATTTCTTCATGAATCGGGTGACTCCTTGATCGTCTGGGAAAGCGGGAAGGGATAACAGACTATTTTACGACGTCACGATCTCGGAGAAGTCCGCGATCTTGGAGAACTTCGAGAACATGGCGCCGAGAAGGGCCAATCGGTTCGCGCGGACGGCGGGGTCCGGCGCGTTGACCAGCACTTTGTCGAAGAAGGCGTCCACGAGAGGACGCAGGCCGGCGATCGCCGCGAGGTCCGCCGGGTAGTCCGCGCCAGTGAGGCGCAGCGCTTCCGCGGCCTGGTGGAGATCGCGCTCGGGACCGGGTTCGAGGAGGCTGGGATCGACGGTTCCTCCCGGGGATCCGGCCTGATCGAGAATGTTGCGGATTCGTTTGAAGCTGGCGGCCAGCGGCTCGAAGTCCGGACCGGTGCGGACGGCGGCGAGCGCATCCAAGCGGCGCCCGGCATCCTTGATATCGGACCAGCCGGCGGCCATCACCGCCGCCACTTCGTCGTAGGAGCGGCCCTGGATTTCGCGGAACCAGTGGCGCGCGCGATCCTCGAAAAACGTCTCGAGCGCGTTGTCGCCGCCGAGCAGCGGGAGAAGCGGGCGATCGACGGCGCCTTCCGCCAGGATCTTGACGACGCCTTGAGCGGCGCGGCGCAACGCGAACGGATCCTTGGATCCGGTGGGCACGAGCCCGATCTGGAAGCAGGCGCGTAGCGTGTCGAGCTTGTCGGCAAGAGCCACGATCTGGCCATCCAAGGTGGAGGGGATGGAGTCCTCCATGCTCGTGGGCTTGTAGTGATCGTAGATCGCGCGGCCGGCGGCTTCGTTCTCGCCTTGCGCGCGGCAGTACAGGCCGCCGACGATGCCTTGCAGTTCGGTGAACTCCTTCACCATCTCCGTGGTGAGGTCGCACTTGGCGAGCAGGGCGGCTCGTTGCGCGTCCTCTCCGCCGCCGAGTTCCTTCACCAGTTCGACGTTGCGTTGTGTCTTGTGCCAGTACGATCCTTCTCCGCCGAGCTGTTTCTGGTACGTGACCGCCTTCAGATCGTCGACGCGCGCGGCGAGGGTTTTGTTCTGGTCCATTTGCCAGAAGAAACGGGCGTCGTTGAAGCGGGCGCGCAGCACGCGCCCGTTGCCGGAGCGGACGAAGCCTTCGGGATCGGCGGGGATGTTCATCACCGTGACGAAATTCGGCGCGAGCGAGCCATCGGCCCGTTCCACCGAGAACTGCTTCTGGTGATGCCGCATGACCATCACCAGCACTTCCGGCGGCAGGGATAGGTAGCTCTCGTCGAAGGCGCCGAGGATGGAGGTGGGGTACTCGGTAAGGTAGGTCAGCGTCTCGAGAAGTTCCAAGTCGCGGCGGATCGAAAGCCCTTCCGGCAGCGCGGCGTTCAAAGTCTCGACGATGCGTTGGCGGCGTTCGGACGCGCGGATCAACACATGGCTCGCGCGCAATTGATCCTGATAATCCGGGATCGATATTTCGATGCCGCTGGCGCCGAAGCGGCGGTGTCCGTGCGTCACGCATCCAGCGGCCACGCCCGCCACTTCGAACGGCACCACTTGGTTTTCGAGGATCGCGGCGATCCAGCGAATGGGGCGGATGAAGCGCGCGCCGCCCTTGCCGGTCCAGTACATCGTCTTGGGCCACGGAATTCCGAGGATCAGCGCCGGCAGCGCATCGGCGAGGATCTCGCCCGTGGCGCGTCCCTTCACTTGTTTGCGGTACGCGAAGTACTCACCCTTGCCGCTGGCAACGGTCTCGAGCGCGTCCGGCGGGATTCCTTGCTTGCGCGCGAATCCGGCGGCGGCTCCCTGCCCAGCGGACTTGGGCGGTCCCATCACCAGTTCCTCGGCATCGCCTTGGCCGGCGGGAAGGTCCTTGGCCACCAGCGCGAGGCGGCGCGGGGTGGCGTCGGCCCAGAAGACTTCGCCCGCGAGTTTGCTCTTCGAGAGGAGATCGGAGAAGGCCTTTCGCAGATGCGCGAGAGCGGGCTCGATCATCCAATCGGGAATTTCCTCGACGCCGATCTCGAGCAGGAAGTTCGGACGGTCCATGCTAGGCGGCCTCCTTCGCTTGGCACTGATCGGCCCAGATCCGCGCGGTTCCGACGGCGAGCTTACGGACGCGCGCGATCACGGCGACGCGCTCGGTGACGCTGAGGGCGGCACGCGAATCGAGCAGGTTGAACAGGTGCGAGCACTTCAGCACGTGATCGTAGGTGGCGAGCACCGGGTAGCGCTCCCTGGCGGTGAGCTTGCCGTAGCCGTCGATGAGGCGTTGCGCCTCCTCTTCGTTCGCCTCGAACTGCTTCCACAAGCGCGCGGTGTCGGCGAGTTCGAAGTTGTAGACGGAGAACTGGCGCTCGTCCTCGAGCCGGACGTCACCGTAGGAAAAGCCCGGGGTCCACTCGATCTCGTAGATGCTCTCGACGCCTTGCAGGAAGGCCGCGATGCGCTCGAGTCCATAGGTGAGTTCGGCGGGCGCGAGATCGAGGTCGATGCCGCCGCACTGCTGGAAATAGGTTAACTGGGTGATCTCGAGTCCATCGAGCATCACCTGCCAACCGACGCCCCAGGC
>SYLY01000195.1 GCA_005808475.1 Acidobacteriota bacterium | reverse complement strand
GGACGCCGGTGAAGTCCTGCAACAGGACGCGGGCCGGCATGTAGCTGATTTCGGTTTCGCCCGGCTGGCCGTTCCAGTTGGCGACGAATTCGATGTCGGACTTCTTCACCTGGACGCCGTCTTCATTCCGGAGCAGGTTCTCGAGCAGAATGCGGATCGACACCGGGATCCGGCTCATGGGGCCGAAACCGGCCTTCTCGAGCGCGTCGAGCCGGAATATCTTGTATTCGCGACCCGCGATGGACAGAGCGGCGGCGGCTCCGAAACTATTCGGGTGAGACATCGTCAGGTTGTGGCTCCGGGAGATGGAATGTCGGGAAGAATACCAGTTTAGGACTCCACGTGCCATTTTGGCAAAGTGTCGCGACAGCCCGGCCATGTTGGCAGCCGTTTTGGCCGCCTGACGTGGAAAAGGCGGGGACTTCCGTTTGGCACGCCGCTTGCACTTGCGTAGGGCAATCAACGGCGAATCGGGGCTCGCGGAAAACAAAGGGACCTCCACCCTCCGCGAGCCCCCCTCCTACTCTCCGGCTACTCGACCGAATATCTCCGGAGCCGGCCGGAGAACTTGAACTCGCCCACCCACAGATACGAGCCGTCGAACGCGGCCGCTCCCGGCCAGTACATGCCGTCCGCTTTCACCGACGGTTTCGAGTCTCGAGAGCCGATGATCGCCAGCGGCTCGCGCCCGGCCAATGCATCCTCGACACTCGCCCAGACCACGACCCGGCTGTTGTTGGTATCGCAGACGATCAGCTTCCCCTGTTGAATCGTGGCGTGCTGGGGCAGATTGATGCGCCGCCGGGCCGCTTCCGTGATCGTCCGCGGCGGCGCATCCAATTCGGCGATTCGATACACCAGAATCGACTGCCCCTCTGTCCGCGCCGCCACCAGCCAGGTTCCGTCCGAATGCAGGCGGGTCACCTGATCCGCTTCGATCGAGTGCGTGGGATTCGCACCGGGTTCCGGGATTCCGTCCCAGACGTAGATTCGCCGCGCCATTCGATCGGAGACGAAAAGCCGCCGTCCATCGTAAGCGACACCCTGGACCTCCTGGAGCCGCACGTTTCCGATCTGGTCCCGCAGCGTCACGTCCGGAGGTTGGCCCTCCACGGGCAGGCGCCGCCAGACGAACAGGCTTCGCTTTCCGGCGGCGACGAGGGTGTCGCCGTGTTGCGCGTGCTGCCAGACCTGATCGGGGAACGAGTACACCAGATCGGGCTTGGCGCCGTCGGAGTCCGGGATGTTGCGCCAGACGTAGAGCTTGCGGTCGAAATCGGAGGATACGAATAGGCGCGTGCCATCGGTGGTGGGGACCGGGTTGGTGACGATGTAGTTGGCGTCGAGCGTGTTGACGCAGATGTCGTCGCTGCCGAGCGCGAAGTCCGGCGGCCGCTCGGTTTCGGGCACGCCGTCGTAAACCAGCACGCGGTTGCTGTTGGCCGCCGACACGTAGAGCCGGCCGCCGGCATAGACCATGTCGGACGCATCGCCGGCGGTAAAGTCGAAGCGGTTCATCGTGAACGATGGCGGCGCCGCCGCCGATTCGGGCGGCGAGTTCCACAGATATAGCGACCGTCCCAGCATGGCGAGGCGTCCATCGGGGAGGAATTTCCCCTGCAGCCACGCCGCGCCCGGCTCGCGGGGATCGGAGAGGAAGTAGTCGTAGGGCGCATCCTCCGCGGTGGGGAAGGTCTTCCAGACGTAGTTGCCCGGGCCCCGCTCGGAGACCTTCGCGTTGTGATCTCCGATGATCAGATACTTGCCGTCGCTGGTGATGCTGCGCGGTGTTCCGAAATCGCCGCGAGCGTGGAGCAGGAAGCTGGCCGGCTCGTTGTCCCGCGTGGGAAACCGCGTCCATACGCGAGCGTGCCTGCCGGGCGTCGTCGAGGTGGCGACGAGTTTTTCGCCATCGGTCCAGACTCCCCACGGCCACTGGATCGAGATCTCGATGTCGGCGGGCTGGCCGTTCCGCGTGGGGAATTCGCTCCAAATGAGAAGGCGGTCGTTGTTGGCGTCGGCAACCACCAGGCGGCGTCCGTCGGTGGCCACGCTCAGCGGCCAGTTGAACTCACTCCGGCCCGATCCTTCCTCGTTGGTCTCGAAGTCCTTCTGCCCGAGCACCAGATCGGGCGGCCGGTTGGACGATGGCAGTTCATGCCAGATCAACACGCGGTTGTTGCCGCGATCGGCGAGGATCAGCCTCGTACCGTCGCTCGCGATACCCGAGTTGTAACGGAACTGCAGCGGACCGCCGGAGCGGTTGAATCCGAACCCGGAGAGCATGAGGTCCGCCGGTTGCCCTGTTCGGAAAGCTCCACTCGGACCGCCTCGGGCGACCGGATACTCGCTTTCGATACGACGCGCCACGGAGGCCGCGCTCCCGGGGCAGAATCCAGCGGGCGGCGGGCCGACCTGCGCCGCCGCCGTCCAACAAACCGCGAGCCAATATGGAAAATTCTTCATTTCCCCTCCTGACATCGCTGACGAAGCCGCCGTCCGGGTGGATTACCGGCCGGCCATCCAGTCCGCCATCTTCCTCTTCCCGTCATGCAGCCAGCCGGGAACCTCCCCCGCCGGGCCGCCGATCTCGAACATCAGGATTCCGCCGTAGCCGGTCTTGCGTAGCGCTTCGAACAGGCGCGGATAGTCCACGAACCCGTGCAGGAGCGGCTTGTGTTCCTGCCACGTCGCCGGATCGATATCGTGCACGTGGAAGTGGAAGACCTTGGGCCCCAGCCGCTCCACGATCTGGATGGTGGTGTCGTTGTAGGCGCGGATACCGGCGGGCGTCGCGCGATCCTCCGGCCTCACCCGGGCGACCAGTTCGGCGTAACGGCCCTGATGTCCCACATCGACGGTTGACCCGACGCTGTCGTGCCCGATCTCGCGGATCAGCCGCGTGTACTCGCGGATCGAGCGCGGATAGCCGGTTTCGAGCGCGATGCGGAAGCCGAGTCCGCGCGCGCGATCGCCCCAGGAGCGGAACCGGTCGAGATAGGAAGGCCAGAGCGCCTCTTCGCGGCCTTCCGGCAAAGGCTGCGGATGCAGCACCGCCAAACGCGCGCCGAAGTACGAGGTCGCGTCCATCGCCTTTTCCACCGCGAGGATGGACGCGTCGCGCGTGGCCGCGTCCGTCGACATCCAGTTCCAGCCGGTGTATGGCAGGTGCGTCGTCACGTGGCGGAAGCCGCTCAGCGCCTTTTTCAGCCGCTGCCTGCCGCTTGCGGCCAGCTTGTCGAACTCGAAACCCGGATACTTGCCCGGCGTAGCCTCCGGCCGGCCCATCGGATGGATTTCGATGCACGGGAATCCGAGGCCGCGCACGGTGTTCACGGCGCGATGCAACTCGTAGCCGTCGATCGCGGTGTTGGCGCCCATCGGCCATGTCCGCTGTTTCGCGAACGCGGCGCCGGCGGCGGAAGCCAACAGCGCCCGCCTGGTCAGTACTTGCACCGCCCTTTGTTCTCCTTGACGAAGTAGCTCTTGAAGTTCTTCGCGGCGGGATCCTTGCATCCTTCGAGATCCAGGATCTCCACCTTGCGGAACTCGATCGGATGGCTTTCGCTCTGCAGGGCAATGTAGCCTTCGGAGAGAAGCTTGCCGTCCTGCTTGGACTCCGGCGCGAAGTTGTTCACCGCGCCGCCGCCGATCTGCGGTTGCTCGTAGGAAAGGACGCTCTCGCCATCGATCACGTGGCGGACGCGCTCCGAACCGAGCACCTCCACCTCCACCCGCACCCACTGGTCTCCGTCGTACGTCTTCGACGTGGAATTCAGGCAGTGCGGCGTGAACAGATTTCCGTCGCGCACCACGTTCGTGCCCGGCGTGCACAGGTTCGCCGTGGAGCGGGGCTTGCCGTTGCTCAGTCCGCCGAGGAACTGCACTTCGATGGAGATCGGGAAGTTCTGATCCTTGCCCATGGTGGCGGGGTCCTGCGAATGGATCATGACGCCGCTGTTGCGAATCGCCCAGCCGGGTCCCTTGGGCGCTTGATCGCCCACGAATCGGTATTCGACGGCGAGGCGGTAGTACGAGAACTTGTCCTTGTAAAAGATGTGCCCGAACCGTTCGCCGAATTCCGTATATCCGTCGTAGGAAACCTTCATCGCTGCTTTCTCCACGCGAAACGTGCGTGCGTGGTTTTCGCCGAGGCCGAAGCCGTTGATCTTCGGCGTCCACCCGTCGAGGTTCCTGCCGTTGAACAATTTCCGCCATTCCTGTTTGGCGGGATCGTTGGCCGCCGCGAGCGCCAGCGCGAAGGCCGGCATGATGACGAATCGAGCGAGCATCACTTCTTCAACCTCTTTTTCACGTCCGGCCAGAACTCGCGGAACGCGTTGCCTCCCAGTTTGATCACAAATCCGAGACTGGCGTTGAGTACCACGCTCCTGGGGCTCCGCACTTCCGGCGGATTCCATCGCGATGCGATCGCCCAGCTTCCATAGATGTTCGCCAGCCGGCCAATCGCCACGGTCCGGCAGCCCGACGTGTTTTGCGTGAGGATCCCGCTGGCGAGCAAATGTCCCACGCGCCGCCTGAACTTCGCGGTTTCGCCCGCCCGGTGGTAACGGGGATCCTCCTTGCGGAATGCCGCCACGCCTATCTCGATTCCCTCGCCGATGGCGAACCTCCCGTACCCGGAGAGCATTCGCTTGCCGAAGCCGCTGCCTCCGCGTCCCCAACTTTTCGGGAACCCGCGCGCGGTGTTGAACACCGCTCCGGGCGCCGTTTCGAACAGAGCCTGCGGTCCGAACATCTTGCTGGCGAAGAGGTCGCGGCGTTCGGTCCATGTCGGGGAAAAGTACGGAGGCGGGCTGGGAACCAAGCCCGGCGCTTCTTCCGCCGCGGCGATGGCCAGCAGCATCAGCGGCGCCGCGATCCAGCGAAACAGCATCTCCTTCCCATGGTACGGCGCCCGGATCGCCCAATTCGGTTAGAGTAGCATCCATGAAGTGCCCGATCCTCTTCCTGGCGGCCGCCGCGGCGCTCGCGGCGTTGGAACGCCCCGGCGTCGAGTTCAAGATCTACCAGTTCCCGGCCGACCGCATCCCACGCGTCGACGGCAAGGCGGACGACTGGGCGATGGTCCCGGCATCCTACCGGATCGGCATGGATCAGTTGAAGGAGACGGTCAAAGGGCGCGGAGACCGGAGGGATCCCAAGGACCTCGACGTGACCGTGCGTGTGGGCTGGGTGAAGGGGATGAACCGCCTCTACTTCCTTTACGAAGCCTACGATGACTTTTGGGATTTCGAGCAGGCCAACCGCCACAACGACATCTTCGAACTGGTGGTGGACGGCGATCTCTCCGGCGGGCCGCTGATCGCTAACCTGCATCCGAACAAGGCGCTGCCGCCCGGAGATGCGTACTTCTCCTTCCACGGCGTCCACGCGCAGAACTACCACATCTTCACTCCGGCGCCGGATCGCGACTGGGTGTTCGTTTGGGGCTGTCAACCGTGGATAAAGGAACTGCCCTGGGCCAACGCCGCGTACGACTACGATTTCAAGCACGGAGAGAGCGGCAAGCTGACGCTCGAATTCTGGATTACTCCGTTCGACTACGCGCCGTATGAAGGGCCTGCGCGCGCCGTCGAATCGAAGCTCGCCGAGCACAAGATCATCGGAATGTCGTGGTCGGTGCTGGACTACGACGGTCCGCGGGAGGAAGACTACAAGGGCTTCTGGAACCTGTCGCACAAGACCACGATGTACGGCGACGCTTCCGATCTGGTGGCGTTCCGCCTGATGCCGCTCGAGCCGGCTCTCAGAAAACCGGTGGAGGCGCGTTGGTCGTTTCAGGTGCTCGACATGGACCGCCGGGTGGTGGCGTTCCAGGACGAATCCTCGGGCGCATCGTCGTGGCGTTGGGATTTCGGCGACGGCCGATCTTCCAGCGAGCGCCACCCGATCCATCGCTATGACAAAGGTGGGGAGTTCGTGGTGCGGCTCTTTGTCGACGGTCCGGCGGGCAAGGCGCAGTGGACCAAGGTCCGCGATCTCGTTCTGAAGTGAGCCGTCTCAGCCCGAGCGGCCGGCGAGCCACGTCGTTGCGTCGTCCGGGCCGATGAAGTCCAAGAGTGCGTCGTTGAGACTGTCGAGCGAGTCCAAATCCAGCTTCGCCGCGGCCTCGCGAAGACCGGCCGGAGGCTCGGATGCGAACCGCCGGCGGTAGTTCCGCTCGAGCGTACGTAGCAATCGCTGTTTGCTTTCCCCGTGCTCCTTCTCGATGCCTTGCTCGAGTCCTCGCTCGAGTCCTTGGTCGAAACCCTGATCGTGCCAATCGGTCCAGAACAGGACCTTCTTCCCTTCGGATTCGGGAGCCACTGCCGCCATTTTTTCCTCCACCCATGAATTGTCCGCCGCCGGCAGCCGCAGGTAGGTATTGATGAATCCCGCGATCAGCCGGGTTCTGGCCGGGTCCAGCTTCATCGTCCAGAGCAGCCGCAGGCACTCGAACTTCACCCTGCGTCTCTCGGCCGGTTTCATCTCCATTTTAGCCGCCAGCGCGACCGCCACGGGATTCTCGTTGCGAACGTAGTCGCGCCACCTCATCCGGTTCAACTGGAGCGCCCGGTACCGGAACGACAGGATCCGCCAGCCGTCGATCACCATGTCATACCGCCGGGGAGCCGGCGCCTTTGGCGTTTCGTAGCTGAGAACCGCGATCGGGTACACCGGCTTTCCGTGCTGCTGGTGCAACCTCGCGAAGTAGGAGAACATCCGCCCGGGAAACCTCGCCTGGGCCGTGCTCTGTGGCTCGACGTGAAACAGGAAAAACGACTCCTCGCCGCTCAACCGGACCTTGACGACCAAATCCGCCTCGTGCGTGTCTCCCTCGGTGACATCGGTGAACACCTGCTTGTCGAGGAACTCGATCGAATCCCGGTCGAGCTTGACGGCGAGGGCCGGGAAAAACAATTGGAGGAACTCGAAAAAGAACGTCTTGATCAGTTCCTTGAACAACCGGTCGTGGTCGATCTTCGGCCGCATGTCGCGCTTCGATCCTCGCATTCGCTCGAAAGGAAGTCTATTGCCCCAGGGTGATAGCGACCTCCGGACGCGCATGAGCTATTCTGAAGGTTTCCCTCATGAGCACCCCCGTTTTCGACAACTACATCAACGGCGAATGGGCCGCCGGCGACCACTTCGAGAATCGCAACCCCGCCGATACCAGCGAGGTCGTCGGACTCTTCACCAAGGGAACCGCGGCCGACATGACCGCCGCCGTGGACGCCGCGCAAGCCGCGTTCGGCGGATGGGCTTCGATGACGGGCCCCGCCCGCGGAGCCTTGCTGAACAAGGTGGCCGACATCCTCGACCGGAAGCTCGACCAACTCGGCGAGGAGATGACGCGCGAGGAGGGCAAGACGCTGCCGGAGGCCAAGGGCGAGGTCCGGCGCGCGATCAACATCTTCCGCTACTTCGGCGGCGAGGGTTCGCGCATGCCCGGCATGATCGTACCGAGCGAACGCGACCGCGTCCACATGTTCGCCTTCCGCAAACCCATCGGTGTTTGCGGGCTGATCACGCCATGGACCTTCCCGATCGCCATCCCGGCGTGGAAAATGGCGCCCGCGCTGATCGCCGGCAACACCATCGTGGTGAAGCCCGCGTCGGCGTCGCCGCTGAGCGCCTGGCGCGTCGTGGAAGCCTGCCATGAAGCGGGCATCCCCAAGGGAGTAGTCAATTTCGTGGCCGGCTCCGGCGCCACGCTCGGATCGGCGCTGATCAACGCGAAGCCGCTCAAGGCGGTCTCGTTTACCGGGTCCTGCGATGTTGGCAACTGGCTCCACGCCGAAGCGTCGAAGCGCCGCCTCCGCATCCAGCTCGAAATGGGCGGTAAGAATCCGACGATCGTACTGAACGACTGCGACTTCAACGCGTCGGTCGAAAACGTCTGCAACGCGGCCTTCTTTTCCACCGGGCAGAAGTGCACCGCCACGTCCCGCGCCATCGTCGAAGACGGCATCTACGACAAGTTCGTCGCCGCGCTCGTCGAACGGACCAAAAAGTTGAAGGTCGGCAACGGCCTGAAACCGGGCATCGACATCGGACCGGCGATCGACGAAGGGCAGCTCGAAACCAACCTGAAGTACATCGCGATCGGCCGCGAGGAGGCCGGCGAGCCTCTGTGCGGCGGCAATCGCCTGACCGGCGGCGACTACGACAAGGGCTACTTCGTCGAGCCCACCATCTTCTCCAACGTCACTTCAGGCATGCGTTTGGCGCAGGAAGAAGTGTTCGGCCCGGTGCTCGCCGTCATGCGGGCCACCGATTTCAACGACGCCATGGCGATCGCCAACGACATTCCGTTCGGTCTCTCCGCGTCGATCCAATCCACCAATCTGAGCCGGGTCTTCGACTACATCTACAAGATGGAAGCGGGACTCCTGACGGTCAACCTGCCGTCGGCCGGCGTCGAGTATCAGCTCCCGTTCGGCGGAACCAAGGACTCGAGCTTCGGTCCCAAGGAGCAGGGCCCGGCGGCGCTCGAGTTCTACTCCGACTACAAGACCGTCTACATGAAGTATTAGAGGGGCCGAATGAAACTCGCGCAAGTGATCTGGAACGGCCGCGTCAGCGCGGCCATCGTGGAGGACGGTCTGTACCGTCCCGTCCCCGAACATACGATGCAGGATTTGATCCGGCGCTCGGAGCGGGAGGGCGTCACGCTCGCCGCCCTTGCGGCGCAGCACGCCTCCAAGCACGGCGAGCCGCTAAAGCCGATCATCCCGATCTTCCCCGCGGAGGTGTGGGCTTGCGGCTGCACCTACGAGATGTCCGCCGCGTTTCGCGACGCCGAGCACGGCACTCGCGAGGGTTTCTACGCGTACGTGTATCGCGAGCCGCGGCCGGAGAGCTTCTTCAAAGGTACGGCGCGCGTGTGCGTCGGTCCTGGCCAGGCGATCGGCATTCGCGTGGACTCCAAGTTCACCGCGCCTGAGCCGGAACTCGCCGTGGTGATGGGCTCGGGCGGAAGAGTGCTCGGCTACACTTTGGCCAACGACGTCTCGGCGTGGGACATCGAGAAGGAGAACCCGCTCTATTTGCCGCAGTCCAAGGTCTACAACGCCTGCTGCGCCCTCGGGCCCACGATCGTGACGCCGGACGAATTGACCGATCCCTATGGCCTCGACATGACCTGCACCATTACTCGGGCGGGCAAGGTCGTGTTCGAAGGAGCGGTCTCCACCTCGAAGCTGCATCGCAAGATCGAAACGCTGGTGGAGTACCTGTTTCGCGCCAACAACATTCCGTCCGGTTCGGTTCTATGCACCGGGACCGGAATCATTGTCAAGGAAGAGAACGCTTTGGCCCCGGGCGACGTGGTGACGATTCGCGTCCCAGAGATCGGCGAACTGTCGAACCCGGCAGCGGTAGTAGGGTAACCGCCCCTCCTAGCCCGGGACCGAAGCCCCCGGTCGTAAGGGGGATCTCCGATGTTCGGCCGGCGCTTTTCGCCTCATACTCGATACTGGCGGCGCGAAGGAATCGCGCCGCTGGAGGAGATCATGGAAAACCGGGGAAGTGTAGCCCAGTTGTTGGAACCGGTGCGGGAAGCGGCCAAGCGCGGAGAACTCCGGGACGCGCACTCGATGCTTCAGGACGTGGAAGCTCTATACCCGCTCGACGAGGATGTCTGGTCGTTGAAGGCGGCGATCGCCAATAGCGACGCCGAGGCGGCGTCCTACTTGGCCCGGGTGGTGGAACTCAACCCGCGCAACGAAAGGGCGCTGCGCGATCTGGCCATGATGCGGCTGGGCGCGTCGTCCCGGATGCACACCGCGGTGAACGCCGCGCATCCGGCTGAGTACAAGTGCCCGTTGTGCCACCACGCTCATACCTGCCAATTCGATTCGTGCGGGAGTTGCGGCGCCATCACCGATACGCGCCGCGTGCTCGAGATGGTCAACAACGCCGGCGCCGACGCCGAGATCATCCGCGCGGCCATCGCGCACCGCGAGAGGAAGCCGTCCGCCGAGTCGCTCGCCGGCGCCGCGGCGGGGGCTCTGAATCTGCGGGAACTGCCGGCTGCCTACGATCTCGCCCGGCGCGCCGTGGAACTCGACCCGAACCACGCTGGCGCGATGCTGCTGGCAAGGCGGCTGGAGGATCCCTGGTGGATCGTGGCCGTCAGCCCCGCGCCGGCGGTGCGGCTCGCCTTGCTCCGGTCCCTGGAGCCGTTCGCCGGTTTCGTGCGCGTAGCCGCCGGCCGCGAGGAGGCCATCGCGGCGATCGGCGAGTTGCGGCCCCGCGCGGTGGTGATCGATGCCAAAACCGGAGGCGGCGGATTGGCCTTGTGCCAGCCGGTCCGGTCCTTGCTGGGCGTTGACGTTCCCCTGGTGCTGCTCGGCGCGGGCGTGATGGAGAAGCTTCGCGCCCGGAGCGCTGGCGCCGTCTCACACGTCGCGGTTCCTTTCGACGCCTCGTCGCTGATCGCCGCGCTGAAGCCGGTAGTGGGACTCGAGTGAGCGGTTTCGGGCCGGAATAGCGCATACATCGGACGAAGGCCGCGCGGATCGACCGGTTCTCGACGTCGCGCCGATGGAAACCGAAGGAGGCGCCCGTTGCAAGGCGAAGTCCTTTACGATGCCCTGATCGCATCGCGCGCACCGGTATCGGCGCTCTATTTCGCCGCCGCCGCCGCCTTCCTCGCGGCGGGGTGGGGGCTATGGCTTCACCGCCGCAACGAATCGATTCACGCGGGCGTCAAGGCGCTGGCCGGAATCGCGCTGTTCCTGGCCGCCCTGAGCGCGCTCTACCGGTACGAACTGTGGCTACTGGCGTCGCGAGCGCAGATCCTCGAGGTGGAAGGGCCAGTTCAGGGCTACTGGACCCGGCGCGTGGATCGCGAGACCGGCCAGCGCCGGTTGTACTGGGATTGGGAAGGCTTCAGCGTGGGAGGGGTCGAGTTCGCCTACCCGCGGAATGCCGAGCAGAACTACTTCCACAACGCCGCCCCGGGTGCGATCCCGATCACCGGTGGGATGCGGCTGCGGATTCGCTACATCCAGGAGCAAGACGGCCGCGACGTGCGGAATCGGATTGTGAGACTCGAGGGACCGGGAGGGGCGCTTCAGCCCTTGGAAGGCAGTTCCCGAAAATAGCGGAGCGTCTCGATCAACCCGTCTTCCAGCGGGACTCGCGGCTCCCAGCCGAGCAGCCGTTTCGCCTTCGAAATGTCGGGCTTGCGCCGCTTCGGATCGTCCTGCGGCAACGGATGGAACTCGATCGGCGACGTGCATCCGGACGCCTCCCGGATCTTCTGGGCGAACTCGAGGATCGTCATCTCCACTGGATTGCCGAGGTTCACCGGATAACGCTCGTCGCTCGCCGACAGGCGAATCAGGCCGTCCACCAGATCGCCCACGTAGCAAAAGCTGCGTGTCTGCGAGCCGTCGCCATAGATCGACATCGGCTGATTGCGCAGCGCCTGATCGACGAACTGCGGCACCACGCGGCCGTCGTCGAGCTTCATCCGCGGCCCGTAAGTATTGAAGATCCGCGCGATATTGGTCCGCACGCCGTGCTTGCGATGATACGCCATCGTCATCGCCTCCGCGAATCGCTTGCTCTCGTCGTAGCACGAACGCGGCCCCACCGGATTCACGTTGCCCCAGTAGGTCTCCACCTGGGGATGCTCCAGCGGATCGCCATAGCATTCCGACGTGCTGGTGAGCAGGAATCCGGCGCCGTCGCGCAACGCGATCTCGAGCAGGTTGCGCGTGCCCACCGAACCTACTTCGAGCGTCTCGATGGGATGCGCCATGTAGTCGCGCGGACTGGCGGGCGACGCCAAGTTCATAACGATATCGAAAGGACCCGGCAGATCGAGCGGGCGCGTCACATCGGCCTCGGTGAACGCGAACGAAGCGTTGCCCTTCAAGTGCGCGAGATTGCGCGGTTGTCCGGTGATGAAGTTGTCCACCGCGTGAACGAAATGGCCGTCGGCCAGCAGACGGTCGCAAAGATGCGAACCCACGAAGCCGGCGGCGCCGGCGACCAAAACTTTCAAGATTTTCTCCAGGAATTCGGGGAGGCTGCTCGCTCCAGTTTAGTGGTACAGTCACCCTTATGTCCAACCCCGTGTGGCTGGAAACGCTCGCGCTCGTAACGGTCTTCGCGGTTTCCCTTTCCCTGTTCTGGCGCCGGTTCGGACGCGTCGTGGCGATCGTTCGGGGCGCCCGGCCGGACCCCGGCTTTTCGATCCATCCCATCGCGCCGCGCGTCCGCGAATTCCTTTGGGACGTGGCCCTTCAGGCCAAGGTGATTCGCGAGCGTCCCCTTCCCGGCCTGGCTCATGCCCTTCTGTTTTGGGGATTCTGCGCCTTCGCATTGGTAACGCTCGATCACTTGGCCGCCGGCTTCGGCTTCCGCCTGCTCGATCGCGCCGGCTGGTTCGGCCGTTTCTACTTCGGACTCGCGGCGCTGTTCGCGGTCGCGGTCGCGGTGTCGATCGTGGGCCTCGCCGTGCGCCGTTTCGTGGTGAGGCCCAAGTGGCTCGGCGACAAGGTGTCGAAGGAGTCGGGGCTGATCGCCCTGCTGATCCTCATCCTGATGCTCACCTATCTCGCCGATCGGTGGTTTCACACGGGCCGCGCGGTGTGGTGGTTACATACGCTGGCGCTCGCGGTCTTCCTGCCGCTCGTGCCCCACACCAAGCACCTCCACCTGATTCTGAGTCCAGCGTCGGTGTTCCTGTCGCGTGGCGGATTCTCGCGAATTCCACCGCTGCAAGGCGACGACGATTTCGGTCTCGACGCCGGCATGGATGTCACCCGGCTCGCCGCGCTGCAGGCCTTCTCCTGCGTCGAGTGCGGACGTTGCACCGAGCACTGTCCAGCGAGCGCGACCGGCAAGACGCTCGATCCCAAGCAGATCATCCTGGGCCTGCGCGGCTACCTCAACGAGTTCGGTCCGGCCGGCGAGGAGCCGCTGCTCGGCAAGCACCTCTCCGCCGAAGCGGCGTTCCAGTGCACCACCTGCGGCGCCTGCGAAAACCAGTGTCCGCTCGGCATCGAGCACCTGCCCCTGATCGTCGGCCTGCGGCGCGGCGCCGTCAACACCGGCAAGTGGGAAGACGACTACGGCAACAAGCTCTTCCTCAACCTCGAGAAATACGGGAACCCGCTCGGCATGGGCTCGTCCGAACGCGACAAGTTCATCGCCAAGGCCGCCCTTCCCATCTACGACGGCTCGCAGGAGTACTGTCTGTGGATGGGCTGCATGGGCTCCTACGACCCGCGCGGCCGCGAGATCGTGCAGTCGCTGACCGAAGTGATGCGGCATCTCGGCGCGAGCTTCGGCGTGCTGAAGAAGGAGCGCTGCACCGGCGACTCCGCCCGCCGCCTCGGCAACGATCTGGTCTTCGCCGATCTGGCCCAGAAGAATCTCGCCGCGATGGAATCGGCGAAGGTGAAGAAGCTGATCTCGATCTGTCCGCACTGCGTCCGCACCATCTCCGAGGACTGGAAGGAACACGGCGAGGCTCCGCCCATCGAACATCACTCCGAGTTCCTGGCCCGCCACGCCCATCGCCTCCCGGGCGGCGGTAAGGAGACCATCGTGTTCCACGATCCGTGCTACCTGAGCCGCTATCGAGGCATCACCGAAGAGCCCCGGATCGCGGCGGCGCTCGGCGGCTCCGTGATCGATCCACCGCGAGCCCGCGAGCGCAGCTTCTGTTGCGGCGCCGGCGGCGGGCTCGCGTTTCTCGGCGAGGAGAAAGGATCGCGCGTGAGCCACGAGCGCGCCAGGGAACTGGCCGCCACGGGCGCGAGCGTCGTCGGCGCGGCCTGCCCGTTCTGCAACACGATGTTCCGCGACGCGCTGACCGCGGTGAGCGAGAAGCCGCCGCGTCTCCTCGATATCGCCCAGATCGCGGCGGCGTCGCTACCGAGGCAGTAGCCGCTGGATCTCGCGCTCGGCGCCGTCAACGGCGAGCAGCCCGGCGAATCGCGCGGCAATGTGGCCCTCGGCGTCGATGAGCACGCTCACCGGGAGCGACTCGGCGCCGTATGCCTTGGCGGCCGCGTCGTCGCCCGCCGCCAACGGATAGTCGATCGCGGCGCTCGCCGCGAACGCGTTGGCCTTGGCCCAGTCGCCATCGAAAGTGACTCCGATCACCGTGAATCCGCGGTCCGCGTAGCGGCGATGGAGATCGACGAGCCATGGCGTCTCGGTCTTGCACGGCGGGCACCAGGAGGCCCAAAAGTTGACGAGCACCACCTTGCCGCGATAGTCCGAGAGCGTCAAGGCGCGGCCTCGAGCGTCTCGTAAAGTGAAGTCCGGCGCGAGCGGGCGCTGGGCGTTCACCTCGGTGGAAGCGAACGGCAGACACTGTAGGCAGCGTTCGGCGAAGGCGCGCGGCCCGGGCAGCGCCATCGCCGCGAGGCAGAGCGCGCCCGCTCCCGCCGCGGCCCAGGCGATCCTCGACCCCGGTCTCCGGCGCGAGCGCAAGCCGGCGGGCATCGCGGTTTGGACGTCCGGCGGATCGAGCGCCGCCATCTTTTCATCGGTCCAACGAGAGAGTTCACCGTTCTCCATAACGTGCCACGTACTCCTTTCGAAATGTTTGTTGCGCGCGGGCGAGCAGCGTTCCCACCGAGGCGGGATGAATGCCGGCCGCTTCCGCGATTTCCTTGTACGAGAGCCCCTCCGAGCGGAGCAAGAGAAGCTCCGACTGGCGAGGCTCCATGCGCGCCAGCACGGCGCGGACCTGCTCCCGCGTCCTCGCTCCGTCGTGGAGCGCGCCGGGATCGGGAGGAGCGGACCCGAGCCCGAGCCATCGAGAGAACCGGTCGCGCCGGTCGCGCCGCCGCAGTTCGTCGATCGCGCTTCGAACCGCGACGCGGCGCAGCCACGCCTCGACGTTGCCCGCGCGCCCGGCCGGATCGCGCCACAGCTTCATGAGCGTGTCCGAGGCGAGTTCCTCCGCCCGTCCGGGATCGCGCACCACGCGCGCCACCAGACGGCGCACGCGTGGATATTGCGCGAGGAAGAGAGCGTCGAACTCGGCCGCGTTCACAATCTACTCGACGTCCGAGCCTCGGCGTTTGTGACGCTCAGTAGCGCAATTGTTCCAAATAGCGCATCGACCGGGGAACCTGCGCCGCCGCGTCCGGATGCTCGTCCTCGATGTAGTACCAGCGAATGCCCGCCTTCACCGCGGCGCGCAGGATCGCCGGGATGTCCAGCGAGCCTTGTCCCAGCGGTACGCTGGTTTCGTCCGGAGCGCGGCCCGTGAGGTTCACGGCGGTACCGTACGCCAGATCCTTCAGGTGCAGCAGTTCGAACCGGCGCGGGTACTTCGTCAAGTACCGGAGCGGATCGGCTCCCCCCTGCGCGAACCAGAAAACGTCCATCTCGTAGGTCACGTATTCGGGGCTGGTCTCCTCGAGCAGGAGGTCGAAGAGGTTGCCGCCCTCGTATGGAACGAACTCGAATCCGTGTGGATGATAACCGAATCTCAGTTCTTCGGCCTGGAGCCGTTTGCCCCAATCGGTGAAGTCCCCCGCAGCCTTGCGGGCGATCTCCGCGGTGAACGGCCCTTTTCGCGGAATCCCGGCTGTCAGCACGTACTTGGCGCCGAGAGCCTTCGCGTCCGCGATGACGCCATCCAGATCCTTGCCTAGCCGTGCGTAAGGCACGATGAGGCTCGAGCAGCCGAGTCCGGCTTCGTTCAACGCCTTGCGAAAGCCCGCCGCGTCGAGGCCGTAAAACGCGCTCGTCTCGACATCGGTGAAGCCCATGTTCCGGATCTTTTCGAGCGTCCCGGCGAGGTCCTTTTTCAATTCCTCGCGGTACGTCCACAGCTCCATCGAAACACGTTGCTGGAATTTCGTTTTGCCCGGCGATTTCGGTTTCGCGGTCCCGTTGTTCAGCAGCAGGTCGACGCGGGGCGCGTTCCACGTGTACGGCTTGTCCACGATGTCGAGGTCGCCGTCGCCGTCGAAATCGGCGATCCGGCCTTCGTGCCAGCCGCGGCCCTTGGCCACTTCGGTCACGCGAAAGCCGCCCCTTCCGTCCCCGTAGAGCACCCATGCGGCGGCTTCCGGATGATCGGGCTCCGGCTTGCGCGACCACTTCGCCATCTCCGCCGCGAGCACGTCGAGACGCCCGTCGCCATCAATGTCGCCGATGTCCAACGTGTGGCCGTGGACCATGTCGCGCGGCAGTAGATCGCGGCCCTTCCACGCCGCCGGATCGGCGGCATCGCCGGAGTTTTCGTAGTAGCGCAGCGGTCCGCTGCCGTCGCCCGGGGCGATCACGACCTGCGCGTTCCTACCCGGCGCGAACCTGCCGGCGCGGATGCGGCCGCCGATGGATCCGACGCGCGTGGCGCGATATCCGTTATCGGTGCGCTGGAACCACGAGTTACCGGCCAGGAGATCCAGGCGGCCGTCGCCATTCACGTCGAACGCGTCGAGCCCCTCGGCGTACTTGGCCGCGCTGTCCACATCCTCGCCCGCCTGACCCTGGAAGATGGTCTCCAGTTTCCAGAGGCCGGATTCGCGAGGCTTCTCCGGGATGCGCGCCAGGAAAAGCGTCTTCGCTTTTTGATTCCAGAAGATCAATTGCGGCCGCCCGGGTCCCTCGATGTCCGCGAAGATCCGATCGTGATGCTGTCGCGCTCCGCCGTCCTTGATCAGGCGGCGCTTCCAGGGGACGCCGTCGCGGAAGTGCGGGAACGGATTCTCCCACCACCACAGTTGCGACCCCTGCGAGTCGGCTCCGAAGACGACATCGAGGTCGCCGTCGTTATCCATGTCGAACGCGGCTCCACCCGCTTCGACGGTGAGGAACTCCGGCTCGATGACGGAGCGCTTCCAAGCCGCTCCGTCACGCCGGAACCAAACGAGCGCAGGCCCCTTGACGCGGTACGAAATGACGAAGTCGCTCGCGCGCTGTCTCGAGAGTTGCGCCACCAGCAGTCCGGTCTGTTGATCCGATCCGCCCGGGTCCGGCAGGTCTCCTTTCGAACTCGAGAGGAAGGTCCATTTCGGATCGGCCGCCGCCAGCAAGGCGACTGCCGCCGGGATCGCCAGGAACCGCGTCATGGGGCCAGTGTAGCCGGTGCTACTGGCCGCCGCCTCATCCGCCGTTGCCCCCGCCGCCCTGTCCGCCGCCACCGCCCTGGTCCGGCGGCTGATCAGCGGGGCCGAACTTCTCGTTGTCCGGCCAGCCGAACGTCTCGTCGCCGATCACGACGCCGCAGGGCATCTGGAAAGGCCCATCGGCCAACACGGCGACGGGGGCGTCGCCGGCGTGGAATTCGGACCGCGCGAACTTTTCTTGTGGACGCAACTTGGCCTGAGCGCGGCCTTGGGCGCACGCGAAGGCGATGGTGTCGCCGGCGTCGAGCCGCAAGTGCGGCGGCTGGACGATCAGCATTTTCGATGTCGGATCGAACGTGAGGATGACGATGTGGTTTGCCATGAGTACAACTCCTTATTTGATGCCGGCGGCCAGGAGTCTTTGGAACTCCGGGTCGCGGGCGAGGTTCTTCAGATCGGGCTGGCGCGAAATATCGGCCAGCGCGGACGGGGAAGACAGGCGCGCCTGCGCCAGCGCCTTGTCGCGGAGGCCGATGGCCTCGAACGCGAAGATGGCGCGGTTGCGGACGGAGGCGCTCGATGGGGCGAGGACGAGCGCCTGTTCCATCTCGAACGCGGAGCGCCGCCGGTCGCCGAGCATCGCGGACGCCCAGGCGAGCGACGCGCGGGCGTCTCCGCCGCGGGGGTCGGCGGCCACGTCGCGTTCGGCGATGGCCAGCGCCTTCTCGAACGCGGCTCGCGAATCCGCCGCGCGGCCCGAGCGAGCGTACGCGTATCCGAGGTTCAGCCAGTTGGGGAACGAGCCGCCGTGCCGCGCGCCTTCCTCGAACAACGCCGCCGCTTCCTGATAGCGCTCTCTCACGTAGTGAACCGACCCGAGATTGATGAGCGTGAAGGTGTCGCGGCGCAAGCGTAGCGCGGTTTCGAGCGACTGTTCGGCTTCGGAGAACCGCCCCAGGCGCTTCCAAGCGAGCCCGAGCAACTGATGTCCGTCGGGATTCGACGGCGCGAGCGAGATCGCCACGCGCGCCGATTCGGCGGCCGCCTCGAAATTGCCGCGCCGGAGCCAGAAGCGGCTGAAGTCGACGTGATTGCCGTGATAGGCGGGCCTCGCCTGGATGGCCTTGCGAAAGGTCGCGGCCGCGTCGTCGGCGCGGTCCAGGGCTTCGTATTCGACGGCGAGGCGGCGCCAGACGTCCCAGTGAGCGGGAGCGAGTTCGGCGGCTCGCAACAGATCCTCGAGCGCCCGGTCGTGCCGGCCTCGCCGCGCTTCGAGAGATCCGGAGACGAGCAGCACGTCCGCGGAGTCGGGATCGAGGGCTCGCGCCCGCGCGACGAGCACCGCCGCGGCGTCGATATCGTCCGGTCCGCGCGCCTTTTGGATCATCGCGTCGGCGGCGCCGGCCAGCGGTAGCGGCGACTTCGGATCGAGTTCGGCGGCTCTGTGGAAAGCGGCCAAGGCTTCCTCGCTCCGGTACTTCGCCGGGAGCAGCGACAGTCCGCGAACGTAGTCCGGATACGCGGCCGGCGAGACGAGCGGCGCCAACCGGCGCGATCGCAACCGGAACGACGCGGTGACGGTTCCGGTGAGCGCATCGGCGAGCGCGGCCGAATCCCCCGGTTCGTAGCTGCCGCGCAGGTCGCGAATCGTCTGGCCGGACGCGGTTCCCGCGAGGGCGGCGGTCGCGGCGATGGCTGTCCCGTTCGATTCCGCGGCGGCGATGAGGACGTGCGTGGCGCCGAGGATGGACCGCGCCTTTTCGGCGGTGTCCACCAGGGCGGCCCTGGTCTGATCCGGTGGCACGACGACGAAGTTGCGACGAATCCCCTGCAACCGCCTGGCGACCTCCGGGAGCGCCCCCTCGAGGGATGCGGCCGCGGAACCGGACGGGGCGAGAATCGCGAGCAGCACCGGATCGGACGGCGCCTCCTGTCCGCGCCAATAGCCGAAGCCGGCGAGCAGCGCGGCGATGGCCGCCACCGCTGCCGCAAGCCAACCCGCCGAGGTTTTCTTGCCCGCCAACTGTCTCGATATCTCGTCCGCCGAGGCGAACCGTTTTTCCGGAGAAGGATCGGTGCAGCGCCGCACGATCGCGTCCCACGGCGCGGGCAGCGGGGCGAGCTTGGGGCGCCACTCCGCCGCGGGCGAGAGCCGTTCCGCCGTCATGGTGCTGAGATCGCCCAGCGGCGCGATCGGCGACGGATCGCTGGACGGCGGCAGAGGACGCTTGGGCGGCTTGCCCACCAGCATCTCGTGCAGCATCACTCCGAGCGCGTAGATATCGGAGGCGATGCTGGATTTCTGGCCCAGGAACAGCTCCGGGGCCATGTAGTCGAGCGTTCCGCCGCGGTCGCTGGGGCCGTGCGAGCCCGGCGCGGCCTCGCGCATCTTTGCCAGCCCGAAGTCGGTGATCACCGCCCGCGGCGCGCCGTCGGGCGCATGAGAGAGGATCACGTTGGCCGGCTTGAGATCGCCGTGGATGACGCCGAGCCGGTGGGCTTGCGCGATGCCGGCGCACAGTTGCAGCGCTAGAGGGCGCGCTTCGGCCGGCGGCAGCGCGCCGGTGCGGAGCCGGGCGGAGAGCGTCGGTCCTTCGACGAACTCCATCGAGAGGAAGTCGGTCTCGCCGAACGGAGTGGGCGCCGAGTGCAGATCGTGCACCTTGCAGACGTTGAAGTGGCTGACTTCGCGCGCGGCGCGCACTTCCGGCGGCAGTCTGTGCCGGAAGCCGGGACGGGCGCACTTCAACGCGACGCGACGGTCGAGCGTCTCATCCACGGCGTCGTAGACCACGCCCATTCCGCCGCGGCCGGTTTCGCGCACGATGCGAAAGCGGTCCGCGACCAATTCGCCCGGTTCGAACAGGCTGGGCTCCGCGGACTGAGTTCTGGCGAGCGGCTCGCGCAGGAATCCCCCCATGCGCTCGTCCCACTGGATGCGGTTCAGCACCTCGGCGTACAAATCGGAATTGCGTCCGCAGGCCGCGCGGAGGAACGGTTCGCGCTCGGAGGCGGGTCTCGACAGAGCCGACTCGACCAGCGACATTACGAGTTCGTCGTATTCGGCTTCGCGGGCCATGGTCCCCCCATACGTTCGAACAACCACCGGCGAACGTCGCCCCAGCTCCGCTGCATCGAGCGCAGGGGGATGCCCAAGGCGTCCGCCGTTTCCTCGTCGGTGAAGCCGGCGAAGAATTTCATTTCGACCAGCGCGCACCACTCCGGATGCGTCCGCTCGACTTCGCTCAACAGACGGTCGATCTCAACGGCTTGGTCGAGTTCGGCGTCGCGGCCGCGGAGGAGTTCGGCGAGGTCGTCAATGGCGACCTTGGCTCCGGAGCCGCGTCCCCGCGCGTGGTCGATCAGAAGTCGGCGCATGGCGCGGGCGGCGATGGAATAGAAGTGGCGCCGGTCCTGCCAGTCCCGCAGGCGGGCGCGGACGAGCGCGAAGTAGGCCTCGTTGAGGAGCGCGGTGGCCTGCAGCGAGTGATCGGGCCGTTCGCGGCTCATCAACATGCGCGCCAAGCCATGCAGCTTGGGCAGAACCAAGTCGAACAGGCGGTGCTCGACGGAGCGATCGCCCCGCCCCCATCGCTCGAGCAACGTAGTGATATCGCCGGCTTCCTGCAATCGTCTCCCTCCAAGAGAAACGACCGATTGTACCCCGGCGAACGCGACCGCTGTCATTTCGAGTGCCTCTGGAAGACGTAGCGGCGCCGGAGCGGAAATCCCGCCAACTTTTTTTCGGTAAACTGGCACTGCCGTGCCGAAATTCAACATTGCGACGTTCCCCTGGAAGTGGTTGATCCTCATTGCGATCGGTTTTACGCTGTTCAGCAGTGTCCTGTGGTTCAAGCGGATCGACCCCGGACATGTCGGCATCGTGGTGGATCTGTACGGCGGCAACAAGGGAGTACAGGCGATCCCGGTGGTGACGGGAATGAACTTCTACAGCCCGCTGATGACGCAGATTCTCGAGTACCCTACCTACGTGCAGACCGCGGTGTGGACGCGTTCGCGCGACGAGGGGCGCCCTCTCAACGAGGAGATCTCTTTTTCGTCGAAGGAGGGGCTGGTGATCACCGGCGATGTGTCGTTGTCATACCAGTTGCTCGCCGAGAAGGTTCCATCATTCTACGTGAAGTTCCGTTCCGACGACCTGGTGCGGTTCACGCACGGTTTCCTGCGCAACGTGGCGCGCGACGCGTTCAACGAGGAGTCGGTGGTCTACTCCGTGGAGGAGTTGTACAGCACCAAGAAGGAGGAGTTCCTGACGCGCGTTCGCGACCGCATGAACAAGAGCGTCCGCGAGTTCGGCGTGGAGATCCAGCAGTTCGGCTTTATCGGCGCTCCGCGGCTTCCGGAGAACGTGGTGGAGTCGATCAACGCGAAGATCAAGGCGATCCAGGACGCGATTCGGACGGAGAACGAGCTTCGCGCGGTGGAGGCCGAGGCGAAGAAGAAGATCGCCGAAGCCGAGGGAGTTTCGAGGGCGAATCTGGCGATGCAGCAATCGATGACGCAGGTGGTGCTGGAGTGGAAGCGGCTGGAGTTGCAGAAGCAGGCGCTCGAGAAGTGGAACGGGCAGTTGCCGGTTTACTCGTCGGGCGGCCAGTTGCCGTTCATCCAGATCCCGAGCGGTAAGTGATCGGACCCGGACAAACCCGGACGATTTTCCTTGTCCGGGTTCGTGGTTCGGGTTGGATCTGGCTATCTCCTTGCTGTTGAAGGAGTTCCGCGCGGAGCGGCTCTGCCTGGCAACCCGGACAACCCGGACAAGCAGAGCCACGCGGGACCGAACTGACCTCGCGCATGCTGGAACCCGGACAAACCCGGACGATTTTCCTTGTCCGGGTTCGTGGCTTGGGTTGAATCTGGCTATCTCGTTGCTGTTGAATGAGTTCCGCGCGGAGCGGCTCTGCCTGGCAACCCGGACAACCCGGACAAAGAGGGCCACCCGCGCCCATGGGCCTGGTAGCCTCGGGACGCACTTCCCCCACCCCCGGTGGATATATTCAATTGTCAAAGAACGTGCCGGGCATGAGCCGCCCAGCGCCTTGATCCTGGCACGGCGCCATCGGGCGTTTCTGAAAACAACCGCGGTGCGGGAGCGGGCATCACTGCAAGGGTCTGAAACGGCGTCACATCCAGTTGTATTAAGTTTCGATTAAAACCGGAACGCCGAGATTTCGTCACCGGGGCAGTGAGCTATCGGTGTTGCTTGCGAGCGCTATCCCGGGGCGAATCCGGCGGGCCGGACGGAAGGCTCCTCCGAAACGGGCGTTGGGCGCTAGCCTCAATACTCTTCACTTAAGAACATTTCCGTGGTATTCTGTTTTGGGGCGCATGAAGCCTCCGTAAAGGAGGTGTGCGCATGTTTCGTGTCAGCGTGGAGTCCACGACTCTTGCCTCGATATCCTATGACGCGG
>SYLY01000194.1 GCA_005808475.1 Acidobacteriota bacterium | reverse complement strand
GGCGGCCGCCCATGTCGGCATCGCCGTGTCGGGCGCCAGCGACATCACGGCGGAGGCGGCGGACGTCGTCTACATGGGCCGTTCGCTGGACAAATTGCCCAAGCTGGTGGAGGTCTCGCGCAAGGCGATCCAGATCGCGTGGCAGAACATCGTGATCTTCGCGGTGATCGTCAATGTGGTGGCGATCGGACTCGGCGCCACCGGCATCATGAGTCCGTTGGGCGCGGCGTTCACTCACCAGATCGCCTCGTTCCTGGTGATGCTCAACGCGCTACGCCTGCTCGCGGTTGAGAAGGACACGGCGCGCCAGGGCCGCTTCGGCTGGCTGTACCTGCTGTTGGACCGCGCGAAGTGGAAGGCGAAGCTCTGGGCCTCGCGGGTGGAACCGGTGGAGTGGGCGCGCCACGCATGGGAGCACCGCCGCCGCTACTACCGGCCCGCCGCCATCGTCTTGGGCGCGCTCTCGATACTCAACGGCTTCTACATCGTGCCGGCCGGCGACGCCGGAGTGATCGAGCGGTTCGGGCGCAAGTTGACGCCGAACGCCGGTCCGGGCCTGCACTACAAGATGCCATGGCCGCTCGAAAAACTGACGCTGGTTCCAGCGGCGCGGATTCGCATTGTCGAGATCGGCTTTCGCTCGAACGCCGCGTTCGCCGACGCCGAACCCGCCGCGTACGAGTGGAACGTGCAGCATCGCAGCGGACGGTTCCAGCGCAAGCCGGAGGAGTCGTTGATGGTGTCCGGCGATCAGAACATGACCGAACTGACCGCTGTGATCCACTATCGCGTGAAACAACCGGACGACTTTCTGTTCCGGCTGGCCGACGGAGAGAACCTGGTGCGCGTGGCGACCGAATCGGCGATTCAAGGCGTCATCACCACCACGGCGCTCGACGGCGCGCTGACGACGGACCGGCGGCGCATCGAGGAACGGGTCGGGAAAGCGTTGCAGGAGCGGCTGGACAAGTATAAGACAGGAGCCGAGGTGGTGCGCGTGCAGTTGATCGACGTGCACCCGTCCATCGAGGTCGTCGACGCGTTCCGCGAAGTGTCCGGCGCGTACGAGGAAAAGAACCGGTTGATCAACGAGGCCGAGGGGTATCGCAACGAGCAGGTAGCTCTGGCCAAGGGAAACGCGGAGGCGCGCGTCGAATCTTCCAAGGGCTACTCGGCGGGACGGAAGAACCGCGCCGATGGCGACGCGTCGCGCTTCACCGCCGCGGAGGACGCGTTCCGCGGCGCGCCCGGGCCCACCGAGACGAGGTTGTATCTGGAGACCATGGAGCAGGTATTGCCGGGCAAAAAGAAAATGATTATCGACGCTCGCGGCGGACGGCGGCATTTGGTGCTGCTCGAGGACGGGGTGGAGATCGGAGCGGCGGGACCCACCATCCTGGCCCCGCCCGCGCCGCGGATCCCGGTGGAATAACATGCACGATCATTCGCATCATCACGGCCATCATCACGATCACGACGACGGTCACGGCCACGATCACCATCACGGCGATGACGGGCATCATCATCATCACCACACCGATTGGAACCGCTATCGCCCCGCGCTCTACGCCATCCTGCTCGCGATCGCGTTGTACCGGTCCTTTCTCACGGTGCGCGAGACCGAATTCGTTCTGATCACCCGCTTCGGCCGCCCCGTCTACACGATTACCGAGGCCGGTCTCCATCCGAAATGGCTGTTCGATTCCGCCACCTACTTCGACCGGCGCCTGCGCGTCTACAATCCGCGCCCCAGCGAGTTCCTCACGCGCGACAAGAAGAATCTGGTGATCGAGTCGTACGTGTTGTGGCGCATCCAGCGTCCGGAGACGTTCGTTCAAACCGTCGGCGACGACGTGGCCGCCGAGATGCGTCTTCACGACATCGTGTGGAGCGGACTGGCGGCCGCGCTGGGCAATCTAGAACTCGAGCAGATCGTTTCGGCGAACCCGCGAAACGTGAGCGCGCCCGAGGCTCTCGACAATCTGACCGCGGCCACCGGCGCGGCGGCGCTGCAACAGTACGGCATCGACGTGGTGGACGTGCGCATCAAACGGCTGAACCTCCCGGAACAAAACAAGCAGAGCGTGTTCGCGCGCATGCGGGCCGAACGCGAACGGATCGCGCGCCAGTATCGAGCGGAGGGCGAAGGACAGGCTCTCTCGATTCGCGCGGCGGCCGACCGGCAGAAGGAAGAGATCCTCTCGGCGGCCTACAAGGAAGCCGAGAAGATCAAGGGCGAAGGCGACGCCGAATCGACGCGCACCTACAGCCAAGCCTATTCGCGCAATCCGCGATTCTACAAGCTGCTGCGGACGCTCGAATCGTACAAGAAGATCTTCGACGACAAGACCACCGCGATTCTGAGTTCGGATTCGGAATTGTTGAAGGTCCTGATGCGGGGAGAGACCGCGCAGTGATTTCGTTCCCCGGCAAGGACTGGCTCGAGGAGATCACCCATCATTGGGAACCCCGCCGCTTGGCCGGCGGGATCGCCGCTCTGTGGCTTCTCACCGGGCTCTACATCGTCCCCGCCGATCAGCAGGCCGTGGTCACGCGTTTCGGCCGCGTCGTGGAGCCGCGCGTTCTGTCCGGCATCCATTGGACCGCGCCGTGGCCCATTCACTCGGTGAACCGGCTGAAGGTGCAGCAATTGCAGCGGCTGGTGGTGGGCGGGGGCGTGTCGGACGCGGTGCTGGGCCGTTCGCAGCCGCAGCAGTCGCAGTTCATTACAGGCGACCAAAACCTGATCCATCTGCGCGTCGCCGTTCAATACTCGGTGGGCATCCCCGCTCGTTACCTGTTCGCGGTGGTGGATGTTCCGCGAGCGGTGGGCTCGGCCGTGGAGTCCGAGTTGTCGCGGCAGATCGCCACCAGCGGCGTGGACGCGGTGCTCACCACCGAGAAAGTGGCGATTCAGGATCGCGTGATCGCCAAGGCTCAGGAACTGCTCAATCGCTACGACCTGGGAGTGCGGCTTTCCACGGTGAATATCGAGTCCGCTCAGCCGCCTCCCGAGGCTCGCGATGCGTTCAACGACGTCGCCAGCGCGCGCGCGGATTCGTCGCGCATCGTCAACGAGGCGCAAGGTTACGCCAACGATCTGATTCCCAAGGCTCGGGGTGAAGCCGAGCAAATGCTCAGCGCCGCGAACGGGTACAAACGCCGCAAGACCGACGAGGCGCAGGGTGATGCCGACCGGTTCAATCAGGTGGAGGCGGAGTACGCGCGCGCCGCCGGCGTGAATGGCCGCCGCATCTACATGGAGACCATGGAGCAGGTGATCCCCAAGATCCGCAAACTGTTCGTCGACAGCAACGGCAACCTCGATCTCACCATCCTGCGGCGGGGCGAACCGGCGCAGGCCGCTCCCGCCGAAGCACCCGGGCGCGCGCAGCCGCCCGCTCGCCAGCAATGACGAAGCGGCGAAAAGCCCAGGCGATCACGGTGGCGTTGATGGCGGTGGCGCTGGGTGTGGTGGCATCGCGCAACGCCGGCTTGTCGCCGCGGAGCCTCGCGGAACTGGCGCCTTCCACAACGCCGAAAGCCGATCCGGTTCCGCAAGACACCATCTATGCGATGTTCGACGCGGCACGCGACGGCGACGTGAAGAAGTACCTGGGCCACTACACCGGCCAGATGCGAACGTCGCTCGAGCAGTCGGCCGCCGAACAGGGTGAGTCCGCGTTCTCGAAGTACCTGAAGGAAACCAACGCGCCGGTGAAGGGCATCGCGATCATGGAACCGCAGCCGCTCACCGATCGCGAGACGAAGCTGCGCGTCGAATACGTTTATCAGGACCGCAACGAAGTGCAGGTCTTCTACCTCGAGAAGCAGGGCAAGGACTGGCGGATCGCGCGGCTCGATTCGGCCGAGCGCATCAAGACTCTGGTGCCTTACGGCACACCCGTCCAATAGCCGCGCTACATCTTTCCGCGCAGGTGCAGCACGATCCCCGTCAGAATGGTCAGCGGCGGCGCGATCAACGCGAGGATGGCGCGATTCAGCCGGTCGACTCCGGCCGGGTCCTGAGCCTGCGCCGTGCGCTGGCACATCGAGCACTGCGCGTGCGCGTCGGGCAACACGGCGAACATTGACAGGATCAGCACGATGACGATGGGGAAGATCGCCAGGCGCAGGCTCCGCTTTTCGAACTTCATATGCATGAACCAACCGATGATGAAGCCGGACTTGGCCACCGACAGCGCCACCAGCAGCGCGAGCATCGTCAGCGCCGGCGCCTTCACGTAGGCAAGCGCCACTTCGGCGGCGGTCAGCGCCAGCAGCAGCAGCCAGATCCGGACGTTCTTGGAATCGCTCGCCATATTGCCCCTCCATTATGCTTCTTTGGCGCCGCGGCGTTGGTGTATCATTCCTGATCATGGGTGATCAGCCACCGGAACCCGGCGATATTAGGCAATCGGAGTTGTTCCGGAAGTTGCTCGATCATCTGGATTCCCCTTATATGACGCTGGCGTTCCGCGACCGCGTGGAAGCCGTAGCGGCCGGCTATTTCAAGCGATTGTGGCTCCCTGCCGCAGCGGCGATTTCCTTAGCCGGCTTCCTCGGGTGGAAAAGTGTCGCCGACATCAGGGCCGAGGCGGAAACTCTGAAGGCGAGCGTCAAGGCGGATCTAACCACGCTGAAGGCGGATGTCGACGACAAGGGAAAAGCGGTGAAAGAGGAACTCGCCGCCAGCAAGAGCGCGATCGGCAGCGCGACCAGCGAGGTTCACAAGAGGGCGGACGCGATCGCGGACAAAGCCCGCGAGATCGAGTCGACGGCGTCGAAGGTGGCGCAGGCCGCGGTCGACGCGGGGCGCGCCAAGGATGACGTGCAACGAGCCTCCGGTCTTGTCAAGGACTCGACCCAGGCCGTCACCGAGGCGCTGAAGCTGAGCGCGGACGTGGCGAAACTGATGCCCCAGGCCTCCACGGTGGATCGGCTCACCAGGGACGCGGGGCGCCTTCTGCAAAGCGCGGATGGCACGCGCAACAAACTGGAGGAGCTCTCCGCGCAACTCCAACAGCAACTCGCCGATACGCGCACGCTACGCGCCGATCTGGACAAGGAAAAAAACCTCAATAGGTCGCTCCGCCAGGCGCGCACGCTTCAGATCGTGATGCTGCGCGCCGACAACAAGTCGAAGCGGACGATCCGGCTGCCGGGTTTCGACTCCACCGGCCGGACCGTCCAGATGACGCTCGGCATTCCGTCCGGGCTGGGGCGCTCCACGTTCGATCTCGAGTTCAAGACGGCCGAACACGGCGAGGGAATCCTGCAAGGGCTCGCCGTCGGCGGATGCCAGACCATCGGACGAACCGGCTATCAGGTAGAAGTGGAGTACCTGTTCCACGACAAGTTCTCGCAGGACTTTGCGCTGATGAAGATTCAGCCGGTCGTCGACGGCAGGGCTTGCTCGGCCGACTGAGCTACTTCACCGACATCAGATAGATCATGGGGAACACGAACATCCACACCAGATCGACGAAGTGCCAGT
>SYLY01000193.1 GCA_005808475.1 Acidobacteriota bacterium | reverse complement strand
GCCGCCCACGTCGACATGAACGTGGTCATGACCGGCGCCGGCCGCTTCATCGAGGTTCAGGCAACCGGCGAAAAGGCGACCTTCGAGGACAGCCAGCTCGCCCGCATGATTCAGCTCGCCCGCGGCGGCATAGAAACGTTGATCGCCATTCAGAAGCGGGTGCTGTCCGGCGCATGATCCTCTACTGCGCCACCACCAATCCTGGCAAATTGCGCGAGTTTCAGGGCGCCGCTCGGAGCTTCGGCGAGGGGTGGGACGTTCGCGTACTGCCCGGGCTGAAGGAGATCGAACCGCCCGAGGAGACCGCAGAGACCTTCGAGGAGAACGCGATCCTCAAGGCGCGCTACTACTCCAAACACACCGGCGAGCTATTGTTCTGCGACGATTCCGGCCTCGAGGTGGACGCACTCGACGGCGCTCCGGGCGTCTATTCGGCGCGCTATGCCGGTGGACACGCCGGCGACGGCGCCAACAACGCACTGCTGAAGTCGCGCATGCGAGGCCGGGAGAATCGCGCGGCCCGCTTCCGCTGCGTGGTGGCCATCGCCCGCGCCGGCCAGCCGCTCGCCGCCTTTCACGGCGTCGTGGAAGGGCTAATCCTCGACGAGGAGCGCGGCTCCGGCGGGTTCGGCTACGATCCGCTGTTCCACCATCCTCCCTTCAATTGCACCCTGGCCGAAGCCTCCGCCGAAAGAAAGCTGACCGTCAGCCACCGCGGACAGGCCCTGGGCGCGATGCTTCGCTGGCTGGCGGCGCGAGAGTAACCGCTCCGCGCCGGACCAGTTCCCGCAGCAGGACCGCCGCGCCGCACTGCAGCGAAATGGCTTCGGCATCGAACTTCCCGTCGCCGGTGAACTTGCCTTTGGAGTAGTGTCCCGAGTAAGACCAAAGATAGGGCGATACGGTGGACGGCTTCCGGAGCCGGTAGCCCCAGCCGTTGTATCCCTCGAGCTGGAAGAGCGTCCCGGCCAGTGACCAGTCCGCCCACTTGTCGAGCTTGCGCAGCCGAAGCGCGTCCGCCGCGCTCGCCTCCCACGGAAATGGTGGCTCCCCGGTCAGCGGACGGCCCGCGGGAATGCGCACCGTTCGCGCCGTGAGTGGATCGCCGTTGTGGAGGTGGCGGTCGAACTTCAATCCTGCCTCCATGCAATGCACCAGCGCGACGAAGTGCCACGGTACCTTCGCCTCGCGGGCGGCCGTCTCGTACCGGGGACGATTGGCGTTGATCGCCGACACCGTGCGGTTGACCTCGGCGGCGCGTTCGCGGCGCGGATCGCAGTTCTCGAACATGCGCTCGTACTCAGCCCGAAGATCGTCGAGTTTGGGGGCGGGCATGCCGCTATCGTCGCACGCCGGCTGCCTCCCGCGCGCGGAGCGCAAGCGATAGCATGGTAGGAGCATTCACTCATGCAGCGTCTCATTTGCATCTTCGCTCTCGCCTCCTTGCTGTCCGCCCAGGATGGGCCCGAATCGGTGATTCGTGGAACCAAGAAGTTCCGCAAGACGGTGGTGGTCTCTGGACTCGCCGGGCCATGGGAAGTCACCTGGGGGCCGGACGGCATGCTCTGGGTAACCGAGCGCACCGGCAAGCGCATCGTCCGCGTAAATCCGGCCACGGGCGAGCGTCACACGGCGATCACCCTCGACGAGGTGTCGGCTCCTGGCGGACAGGATGGTCTGCTGGGCTTGGCGCTCCATCCCGGCCTGCTGAAGGGAACTGGCCACGTGTACGCCGCTTACACCTACGTCGACAGGAACAAGGCGCCCGACGCCCGCGTCAGCGACCCCGCCAGCCCATACCGGAACCTCTACGCCAAGATCGTGCGCATGACTTACAATCCGGCGTCCGGCGCGCTTTCCCAGCCCACCACGATCGTCTCGGGGCTGCCGGCCGGCAACGACCACAACGGCATGCGGTTGAAGATCGGACCCGGCCCCAAGCTCCACCTCACCACCGGAGATCAGGGGAACAACCAACTCGGCAATTTCTGCCTCCCCGTGCTCGCCCAGCGCCTTCCCACGGAAAAGGAAATCGGAAGTGGAGACTTCGCCGCTTACGAAGGTAAGTCGCTGCGGCTGAATCTGGACGGCTCCATCCCGGACGACAATCCCCGGCTCGGCGGCGTGGTCAGCCACGTTTATACTTACGGCCACCGCAACATCCAGGGGATCGACTTCGGGCCGGACGGGACGCTCTACGCGGCGGAACACGGCCCCAAGACGGACGACGAAATCAACGTCCTGACGTCCGGCTCCAACTACGGCTGGCCGCACGTGGCCGGTCTCCGGGACAACAAGGCCTACGAGTACGCGCGTTGGGCCGAGTCCAAGACGCCATGTTCGCAGCTCCGGTTCAGCGACCTTGCCATCCATCCGGATGTCCCGCGCGAACCCGAGACGGCGTTCACCAAGGCGCTCGTCGAACCCATCGCCACGCTATTCACCGTTCCCACCGGATTCAATTTCGAGGATCCGGCCTGCAAGGGCGTGAACTACATCTGCTGGCCGACGGTCGGGATCTCGAGCGTGGAGTTCCACGCGGCCAAGGCCGGCGGCATTCCCGGATGGGACGCGGTCCTGCTGATCGGGACGCTCAAGCGCGGATCGCTCTACGTGCTGCCTCTCACGCCGGACCGGAAGAAATCCGCCGGAAAGATGAGCCGCTACTTCCAGTCGGAGAACCGCTACCGGGACACGGCGATGAATCCCGATGGCCGGACGATCTATGTTGCCACCGATTCCGATGGATTGGCGGAGTCCGCCTCCGGTGGGGCGACGACAAACATGCTGGACAAGGGCGCGATCCTCGCGTTCACTTACGAAGGCGAAGGAGACGGAGTCGCCGCCCCGGAAACCGCCGCCGCCCGGAGCCAACCGCCCGCCGCCTCGGCGCCCAAGCCTCCCCGCCCCGCTGCGGCGATTCCCCCGCGAGTCACCGCCAAGCAGGCCGCCGCCGGGAAGAAGGCGTACGAATCGCACTGCGCGGTGTGCCACGGCAACACGATGACCAACGGCACCTTCGGTACGCCGCTGGCCGGCGAGTATTTCAGGTCCAAGTGGGCCGGCACTTCAGTGCGCGCATTTTACGATAAGTCGAAGACCATGCCCCCTGCTTCGCCCGCCTCGTTGCCGGACCGGACCTACGCGGATGTCACCGCCTACATCCTGGAAGGGAACGGCTTCAAAGCGGGGAATGCCACTCTGCCCGCCGGTGGCGGCGCGTTGAACCGGATGTGGATCGAGTAGCCGCTTGGCCGCTACGGCGGCCGTCCCCGTTACCGGTGCTCGATCCACGCGTCGAACGCGCAGAGCTCGCTCACCAGATCCGCTAACTCGTGCCGGCCGTCGAACTCGCGGACCGCCTGCGCGCCCACCATGCTGCTCGACGGGAACGACCCGCCTTCCGCCGCGATCTCCCGCACCCGCGGCAGAAACACGAACTGAAGCCATTGCGAGTAGGCCATGGTGTCCTGCGCGAACGCCTCGCTGAATTCGTAGGCCTCGGCCGGCAACGGATCGCCGCTCCACATGCCTTCCGCTCGCATGGCGCCTTCGATCCGGTCCGCCCATTCGATCGCTTCTTCGTGCCGTTGGCTCATTCGTCGCAGTGTACCGCGCCGGGAACGCTACCATGAAGGGAGTGAGATTCGGCCGGTTGTTGGCGTGCACCCCTTTGATGCTGGCGCCGTTGCGCGCCGCCATCGACGTCGAAACGGCTCGCGCTTTCGACCATTTCTACAATCTCGAGTTCGACGAGGCCGTGGGCGCCTTCGCCAACCTCGTAGCGGCGCGGCCCGCGTCGGCTCCGGCCCGCAATCATCTGGCGCAGTCGGTTCTCTATCGCGAGATGTTGCGCTCGGGAGCACTCGAGACGGAACTCGTCACGGGCGGCAACGCGTTCCTCCGGCGCGCCAAGATGAACCCTAGCGCCGAGGACGCGCGCCTGTTCGACAGCTCCATCGCCGAAGCGATCCGCTTGTCGAAAGCCGCGCTGGCCGCGAATCCCAGCGACAAGCCGGGACTGTACTCGCTCGGCGTCGCCCATGGACTCCGCGCCAACTACAATTTCCTGGTTCGCAAGGCGTGGATCGACTCGTTGCGGGACGCCACCGCCGCCCGCACGGCGCACGACCGCCTGACGGCGCTCGAACCCGGCCGCGCCGATACCCGGCTGGTTCAGGGCGCGCACGAATACATGGTCGGCAGCCTCCCGTGGATCTATCGCGCGCTCGGGTTCCTCGGCGGATTTCGCGGCGACAAGGAACAAGGCATCCGCACGTTGCAAATGGTTTGGGAGAGGGGAGACGACAACAAGTACGACGCCGCGATTCTGCTCGCCACCATCTACCGGCGCGAACGGCGGCCCGCCGAAGCCGTTCCTCTCCTCGAGTCCCTGCTGCGAAAGTTCCCGCGCAATTACCTTTTCCAGTTCGAACTGGCGCAGATGCAGTCCGACCTCGGTAACCCGCGCAAGGCGCTCGAGGCCATCGACGCCGTGGACAAACTGAAACTCGCCGGATCGCCCGGATACAAGAATGTGCCCGTTGAGAAGATCTGGTACTTCCGCGCCACCGTGCAGTTCTGGTATCGCGACCTGGACGCCGCCCTGGCCAACTTCCAGCGGGTGACGGCCAAGGCCGCCGAACTCGACCTGAACACCGGCGTCACGGCGTGGATGCGGCTCGGACAAACCTACGATCTGACGGGCGACCGTCCCAAGGCGCTCGAGGCCTACCGCGGTTGCATCGCCTACGCCCCCGGATCGTACCGCGCCAAGGAAGCGGAGGGCTACCTGAAGTCGCCTTTCCGGAGAAACTGAGCCCCTTGGATCCGCTCTTCCGCGCGCTACGGCACCGCGATTTTCGTCTGTTCCTCGCCTGTCAGGTGGTTTCGCTCGCCGGCACATGGATGCAGGGGCTGGCGCAGAACTGGCTGGTCTACCGCCTGACTGACTCGACACTGCTGATGGGCGCCATCGGCTTCTGTCAATACGCGCCGGTGCTGTTGCTGGGGCCACTGGCGGGCGTCGCGGCCGACCGTTACTCGCGGCGCAAGATCGTGATCGCGGCCCAGTCGCTGTTCCTGTTCCAAGCGGCGGCCCTCGCCACGCTGACGCTGAGCGGAGCCATCACGATCCCGCTGATCGTCGGGCTGGCGGTGTTCTGGGGCGCGGTGAACGCGTTCGACATTCCGGCGCGGCAATCGCTGTATGTGCGGATGGTGGGGCCGGAGGATCTGCCGAACGCGATTGCGTTGAACTCGATGACCTTCAACGCGGCGCGCATCGTCGGGCCCTCGTTCGCCGGATTCTTCGTGGCTCTGTTCGGCGAAGGTGTCTGCTTCGCCGTGAACGCGGCGACATTCGCGGGCGTGATCGCCGCCTTATGGTCGATGCGCTCGCCGGAAACGCAAACCGCGCAACACGATCCCGCGTGGCAGCGGCTGCGGGAAGGCTTCTCGTACGCCTGGAACCATCCCCGCGTAAGAGCGCTGCTGACGGTGTCGGCCTTGGCGAATCTGGCCATGGCGCCGTCGAACCTGCTGGGGCCCGTGTTCGCCGGCCGCATCTTCGAACGCGGAGCTCCGGGCCTCGGGATGCTCACCGGAGCCCTCGGACTGGGAGCGGTGATGGGCACGGCGTTCCTCGCCCGGCGCGGCGGCAATCTTCCGGGAGTGGTGCTCGGCAGCACGCTCACCAACTTCGCCGGGCTGGCCGCCTATGCCGCCGCTCCCACCTTCGAGATCGCGCTCGGAGCCATGGGCGTCTGCGGATTCTCGATCTTCCGCACGCTCTCCGCCGTCAACACGCTCGTGCAGACTTCGATCGAGGATGAATACCGGGGCCGCGTTATGTCACTCTATTCGATGAGCGTGGTGGGAATGGCGCCGTTCGGCAATCTGCTGGCCGGAGTGGCCGCCGATGTCGCGGGACCCCGGGCCACGGTCTGTGGAGGAGCCTTGCTCGCCTTGGCGGCAGCGCTGTTCTGGTCCCGCCGAATGAAACAATCATGAAACTTCTTGTTTTTTTGCTCGCCGCGGTCTCCGCCGCCGCGCAGTCGCGCCAGGAGATCCTCGGCCGGCTGTCGGAGATCACTGGCCTCGCGGTGCGGAGACCGGTCGCCGAAAAGACGATGGCCCGCGCCGAACTGAAGGCGTACTTCGAGGCCAGGATCAAGGAAGTGGTCAAGCCCGAGGAGATCCGCATCGAGGAACTGGTACTGCGGATGTTCGGATTCGCGCCCAAGGACTTCGACCTGAAGAAATCGACCATCGACCTGATGGCCGAGCAGGCCGCCGCCTTCTACGACTACAGAAAGAAGCAAATGGTGCTGCTCGATACGGCCGGTGGGGGCGACGCCATGCAGGAGATGGCGCTGATCCACGAACTGGCGCACGCGCTGGCCGATCAGCACTTCCAACTCGAGCGGTTCCTGAGGAAGGGATCCACCAGCGACGACTCCGCGATGGCGCGCACGGCGGTGATGGAGGGCCAGGCGACCTATCTGATGTCGGAGTTCATGGCCCGAAAGATGGGACAGTCGCTGAAGGACTCGCCGATGATGGTCGACATGATGAGCCGGACCGCGGCTTCCGGTGGCAGCGGCTTCCCGGTGTTCGAGAGCGTGCCGCTGTACATGCGGGAGTCGTTGGTGTTTCCCTACTCGAAGGGGATGCTGTTTCAGCACAAGGCGGTGGAGAAGTACGGACAGAGGGCCTACCGGGAGGTGTTCGAAAGGGCGCCCGCGACCACCCGGGAAATTCTCCATCCGGAAGCCTACTTCGATCAGGTCAAGCCCCTACCGGTGACCCTCCCCGGACTCGCCAACTCCCGCGGGTGGAAGAAGCAGGCCGAAGGAACGGCCGGCGAGTTCGATCATTCGATCCTCGTCAAACAGTACGCCAAGGGAGAGGGCGATCTGGCGTCGAAATGGAGAGGCGGAGCGTACCGGCTTTGGGAACGGAAGAAGGACCGGCGCGCGGTGCTGTCGTACGGATCCGCGTGGGAAGACGAAAAATCCGCGCGGCAGTACTTCAAGGCCTACCGCGCGGTGCTCGAGGGAAAGCTCACGGGGTGTGTTTTCGAACTCGATTCGGAAACGGACTTGGCGGGCAAATCCGCGGAGGGCCATTTCCACGCGAGATTGCTCGGATCGACAGTGACGAGCATCGAGGGGCTCGAGCGCGCCGACGACGCCGCGCGCTGATCAAGCGGCTTGGAACAACGCGGCCTGACCGGCGGACTCGGCGCGGTCGGATGGCTTGGCGATCCGGTACGAGGGCTGCCGCATCAGACCCTGCATCTGCAGGCCGTTGACGACGGATTTCCCATTCATGTCGTTGTTGAAGATTACAAAGGTAGATTGCGAGAAAGGAAGGATTTTTTCGATCCGTGCCTTCCAGTCGCCCAGTTCGGCCAGCGAGTACAGGTAGTCGTTGCCGCTGTTGCGCTCGGCGCGGTCGTCGAACGCGTCGTGAGCCGCCCCGGTGACTCGGCCGTGGAGCTTGACGTAGCCAACTCGCCAAGTCAGTAGCGAGGTCGGAGGCGTGGAGCGGACCGTCGGCGGCTGATCGATATTGCAGAAGCCGACGTGGTAGTCGATCAGCGTACCCACCGCCTCCGGGACGGTCCAGCTCACGTGGCGGAGCTCGGCGGTCAAGGGAAACTCGTGGAATGTCCGTCTCAGCCGGATGAGGAAGTCCTTGTTCTCGGCGGTGAACCGGAATGACGAGGGGAACTGCATGACGACGCAGCCCAGCTTCCCCATTTCGAGGAGCGGCCGCAATCCGGCCGACCATTCGGCGATCCGGGCCGGTTCCAAGATACGCTCGTGGCTGAACAGGCGGTCCAGCCGGGCCGTAAACTGGAACTGACGGTTATGACCGGTCTTCACCGCCCACAACTTCGCCAGTTCCGGCCGAACGGCTTCGCGGAACGATTGCGAGATCTCGACCGTATCGAAGCGGCTGGCCAGAAACTCCAGTGGATGGAAGCCGCGCGGTCGCGGCCGGGGATAGACCACCGATTCCCAATGAGGGTAATCCCATCCGGAGGGGCCAACCCGAAGGATCGGCGTAGCAGCAGTCTGGGAGAATGGAGACGGCATGGCGGAGACCTCTTGTTCGCTCTTTGTTCGCCTCCAGAATATACCTTAGACGGCCACTCCGTCAAGAGGAATTTTCGCCACTTCTTCGCCCCAGCCGAGAGCACTCGCAAAAAACATCGCTTGCGTGTAACGAGCGGCTACTAGGCCGCGCCTTCCCGTTATCCCCGTTACGACAGCGGGCGCCGATCACCCCTCATCACCAAACAAACGGCGCCCGCACCTCGAAACTCCAGTCTCAGTGGCGCTTGAGGAACGGCTTGTAACCGGCAGTCTCCAAGACCCGCTGAGCGCTCTCGTATTCGGCCCGTTCCTTGTACGGACCGGCCAGCAGCCTGATCATCTCGTCTGTCGGACCGGGTGCGACCGTCACACGTTGTCCGGTCGCCCGGATCTTGGCCACCATCAGTTCGGTCGCCTTCTTCTCCACGGCCGCCACCTGCAGATAGAGCGCGCCGGCGATGAGACCGTTTCGAGCGGCGGACGGGACCAGTTGCGCTGGAGCCAGAGGGCTCGGCTTGGATTCCGGTGTTGCCCTGGCGGCCTCCACCTGGATCGGGACCGCCGGAGCACCGGCCACGTTCGCCCGCTGCCGCGAGTTGGGCGACGGCAGTTCGACTACCACCCGCGCGGAATACCCGACCAGAGGCCCATCGAAAAGGCTGCCGCGAGTTGGGCGACGGCAGTTCGACTACCACCGCTCCCCGCACCGGAAGCTTGGTCAATGGAATGGACGCGGCCTCGGCGGACTTGCCTCCGCTGGTCACGCGTCCGGCCATGTACGCGATGGTCGCGGCCACCGTGACCACCGAAATGATGACGAATGCCGTGGCTGCCAACTGGCGGCTACCTACGACGAATTGCGCTTGCGGGTCCGAGCCGCCAGGCGACTCGAACGACTCTACCGTCGGTGAGCCCTGAGATCGAGCGGTTGATGAGAACATCCCTTACCTCGATTGAGGGATCGTCCGAATGAGCGAAGCGCTTTAGAGGGCGAGGATGAAAATCGTAGCGGGGCTACGTTCTTCCCCCGATTACTACGATCCAGTAATGCACCACGGGAAGGGCAAACAAGTTGGCATCCACCCGGTCCAGCCACCCGCCGTGGCTGCCCAGCATGCCGCCGCTATCCTTCAACGCCGCGCCCCGCTTCATCGCGGACTCGGCCAGATCTCCCACTTGACCCGCGATATTCGCCGCGGCGCTCAGCATGACGACCTCCCAGAGCGGAGCCGCTGGAGCAACGTGCGCGGCAAAGGCCAATCCGAACGCCGCCGACGCCGCGATCGATCCCGCCGCCCCCTCCCAGGTCTTGCCGGAAGAAATCGCCGGAGCCAGTTTTCGCCTTCCCCATCTCTTGCCCGTGAAAAACGCGGCAGCATCGCCGATCCAGCAAACCGCCAGGGCGAAGACCAGCCAGTTGGGGTCGACCGCCCGCAACTCCACCGCGCACCGCCAAGGCACGAAACAGTAGACGACCCCCAACGCGAACGCGCCGGAATCCGGCAGCACCTCCTTCACGGGTCGCGTGAACAGGATCAGCCCCATGCAGACGGCCAGCGCTGTCATCCACTGCGTCATCGGGGCGCCGGGCGCGAACACCAGGATCGCTCCGAGGGCGCATCCCACCGCCACCGGCGGATGCGCGCCATGCCCGGCGGCGATTCGCGCGAACTCCACGTAGCAAAGAACACCGACGAGCGCCGCGGCGGCAGCCAACGCCAAGCCTGGACCCCACAGAACCAGATACCCAACCGGCGGCAGCAAAGCCGCCGCTACCAGGATCCGGTTCATGCCTTCCGGAGCCCGGCCACCGCCAACTGCTCCTCGACCGAGTCGGCCGCCGCCAGACCGCCGAACCGGCGGTCGCGCTTCTGATAGTCGAGAATCGCCCGCAGCAGGTGGGTCAGCCGGAAGTCGGGCCAGAGCGTGTCGGTCACGTACAACTCCGCGTAGGCGATCTGCCAAAGCAGGAAGTTGCTGATGCGCATCTCCCCCGACGTTCGGATGAGCAGGTCGGGATCGGCCTGACCCGCCGTGTAGAGCGCGTCGCCGATGGCGTCCTCGTCGATTTCGAGCACCGGCAGCGTTCCATCCGCGCGGGCGCGGTCCAGAATTCGATTGAACGCGTCGGCGATCTCGGCCCGGCCGCCGTAGTTGATGGCCAAGTTGAGGCGCATCCCCCGGTTGCCGGCGGTGGCCGCGCAGGTGGTCTCCAGATCGTCGCGCACGATCCCCGGCAGCCCCTCGATCCGGCCGATCGCGTTCAAACGGATATCGTTTTCCTGCAGCAGCGGAAGTTCGCGATGCAGATAGAAGCGGAGCAGGCGCCAGAGCGTCTCGATCTCGGCCCGCGGCCGCTTCCAGTTTTCCACTGAAAAGGCGTACAAGGTCAGCGCGCCGACGCCGATCCGCGCGCAGTTCTCCACCACCATCCGGACGGGATCGACCCCGGCCTTGTGCCCGGCCGCCCTCGGAAGGCTCCGCTGACGCGCCCAGCGTCCGTTGCCGGCCATGGTGATCGCGAGGTGCGCGGGGAGCCGGGCGGGATCTATGGCGAGCGCCGCGTCGCGGTCCGGATCGCCGGGTCGGAGGGCCTCGAGTAGCGCTTTCATCGCCGAATCCTTTCTAGTATAGATGTCCTTGCGCCGCAAAGACAATGGATCGGCCGGCCATTCCCGGGGGGCCTCGAAACGCGTTGGCGGGGGGCGGTCCTTACGGTAAGGGCGGTGGATCCTTACCCAACCTTACTGCTATTCGGATCGGCGGAAGCGCAATATTTTCTTATGAAACTAGCGCTCCTGCTGTTCGCTCAGGCGGCCGCTCCATCGGAAGCCGGGTTGGCCGCGTACCGGGAAGGCCGCTGCGGGGAAGCGGTGGATCTGCTGCGTCAAGCCGCGTCCGAGGCCCCGCGTGACGCCCGGATCCGCAACAACCTGGGCGCGGCGCTTTACGCCTGCGCCCGGTATCGCGAGGCGGAGGCCGCCTACAGGCAGGCATTGGACCTCTGGACGGACCGGACCGGGAAGGCCAGCACCCACCACAATCTCGCCGTGCTCCACAGGTCGCAGGCGAACATGGCAGAGGCCCGAAAGCAAGCCGCCCAAGCGGTGGCGCTCGCCGATGCCGCCGCGTACAGCCACGGTTTGGGAGAAGCACTGCGGCTCGCTGGCGACTTCGAGGGCGCGCGGGCCGCGTTCGAGGCAGCCTCACGCCTGCGGGCGACTCCCGAGGTCGCGGCCGCCATCCTGCAAAGCCGGGGCGCGCTCGCCGCCGACGAGGGACGGCTCGACGAGGCGTACCCTTTGATGCATCAGGCCGTCGCCATCCTCGAGCGCGAGGGCGCCTCCGCCATCGCGCTGCTCGGTCCCAAGGCAGCTCTCGCCAGCGTCCTGCTGGGTCTTGACCGGCTGGAGGAAGCCGAGCCGCTCCTCGAGTGGACGCTTCGCACCGCCGAGAGGGCCCATGGCGACTCCCATCCGGCGGTCGCGGCGCACGCCAACAACCTCGCGCAGCTTCGCCGCCGACAGCGCCGGTACGCCGAAGCCGAACCGCTTTACCGCCGCGCGCTCGAGATCTGGAAGCTCACCTCCGGGGCAAGCAATCCCGCCTATGCGCGCGGGCTCCACAACCTCGGCTCGCTGTTCGTCGAACAGGGTAAGTCCCAGGGAGCGGAGAAGCTGTACTCGCAAGCTTTGGCGATTTCCGAGCGCGCCTTCGGCAAGAGCCACCCACAGACGCGCCTACATGCCTCGGCGCTGGCGGACCTCTACCAGGCGTCGAGGCGGGAGAAGGAGTCCGAGCGGCTTCGAAAGGCTTTTCAGTAGCCGCCTACCCCTCAGCCAGCAAAAGTTCCAGTCCGCCTTCGAGGGCCGGTTCGGCCCCTCTCACCCATTCGCCCGAAGATAGCTGTCCACGTACGACCACGTTCGGCTCGAGGATCAGACCCTGCCGCGCCGACACGCGGACCAATCCCGGCGCACGAAGGCCGCGAACGCCGCTCGACAGCCGGATGGTGCGGTCTCCAATCAGATCGCCTTCGAACAGGCAGTCGCGTTCGAGCACCATCTCGCCCCGAGCGGTGAGAATCCCCTTGCAGATCGATCCCCGGCCGACGCGGAGCGAATCGCCCGACTTCACGTCGTCTTCGAGCATGCTGCCCGGCGGGCAGGAGAACGAGCCCCGCACCACCAGTTTCGACCGCAGGTAGACGGGCGCGGGGAACTGCAAGGATCCGTCATACGCCCAAGTTTCGGCTCCGAGCGGGATCAGCTTCTCGATCTTGAATCCGCGCACCCACCCGAGAGGAGGTAGTTCGCCCGTCGATGGGGGACCGATCACGATCGATTGCTGGACCGGTGGCATGTCGCCGCAGTCCACCATTCGCCCGGTAGTGGCGATCTCGGGCGCGGTCAGCACCGTCGCCCCCGCGTCGATTCCGACCTGCAACGACCTGCCCGCGATCGCGGCCTGTCCCGCGAAACTGCCAGACCGGAGGTCCATCGTGCGGCCCGACTCCGCCCATCGCCGGACCCGCGAGTTCGGCCCGAGGATCAGGTCGCCCTCGACGGTGATCGCGTCCAACTGGCAGTTCTTGCCGAAATGGCAGTTGCCGGAGACATACACGGGGCTCTGGAACCGGCAGCCGTTCCCGGCGTGGAAGTCGCCCCGAGCCAGAATCAGGGACTCCACCGACATTCCGTCCCGGCAGAGCACTCCCTCGCCGACGAGAGCGCGTTGGGACCCGAGCTCGACGGCCCGCGTCGACCCTACCCCATAGTGGGGTATGAGAGTGAGCCACGCCCGCGCGTGATCGCGAAAAGCGGCGTGAGAACGAGTATCGAGAATCACTAGATAGAATTCCCCTCAAACGCCTCTATCGATGGAACTTGCTCGATCCTTTAGGAAAACGCGCGAAAAAAAGGGCGAAAAAATAACACATTCCGCCTTGACAGCGGCTCCGCAAAGCGGTTAAATCCTATGAAACGGCCCAATGGCGGGCTCTCACAAGTGCTCCTCGCCCACGGGGCACAACTCCTCCGAGGAGGGTCCGCCGGGTCTATTCGCGTCGATTAAGCGCGCTTGAAGTCGTCACCCGTTCGGGAGACTTGGCGCGCCAGGATCTCGCGGTGCGCCACCAGATCCTGCCCCCCGAGCGGGGCGAGATTGAAGGTCTCGCCCGGATCGAGCCAGAGATCGAAGAGTTGCTCGGAATCGGCGCCGCCGTTGAAGGCGACGTATTTGAAGCGCTCCGAACGGATCATGCGGCCCTCACGCGAGGCGTCGCCATAGCGCAGTTCGCCGGCGACCCAAGGCCGGTCGAGCGCTTTGCCGCCCTCGAGAACGGGGCGCAGGCTCACTCCGCGAGCGTCCGCCGGAGGTTTGACTCCGGCGTAGTCGCAGAATGTCGGAAGGATATCGGCTAGCGAAGCGAGGCTCGCGCGATCCACCTGCCCGGATCGCACGCCCGGCCCGGCGAACAGGAGAGGCACGTGGGCCGACTCCTCATAGAAGGCCGCCTTCTGCACCCAACGGTGCGCGCCCATGCCCTCGCCGTGATCGGAACAGAAGGCGATGAGCGTGTCGCGATCGAGGCCGGTCTCGCGGAGCGCGCCGAGCACCCGGCCGATCTGCCGGTCTACGTCCTCGATCAGACGGTAGTAGCCGTGGAGGTAGTGCCGCACGTCGTCACGCCGCCACTCCGAAGCGATGCCGACCCCTTTCGACATCTGATCGTAGCCCGCGGTCCTGTGGTACCGCATGAACTCCGGTTCGGCGGCACTCACCGCCATGTTGCCGGGCACTGGCGGAAACGAAGCCAGGCCGGGGTGCGAGCGATGCCCGGGATGCTGGCGAATCCACTCGCAGATGTCGTGCGGATTCATGAACGACGCCACCATGAGGAACGGCTCGCCGCCGCGCCCCTTGGTCCGCAGCCACTCCGAACAGGCGCCGGCCAGAGGCTCGTCCATGTGCGCGCCCAGACGATCGCCCCCCGCGATCTTCTCGAACCCCGTCATGCCGTCGAAGCTTTTCGGCAAATGCCACTTGCCGCCGTAAACGGTGCGATATCCGGCCGAGCGGAACATCTCACCCATCGTGGCCATGCCGGGCGCGATGGCCTTGCCATTGACGCGCACGCCGGTTTCGTGTGGCAGGCGCGAGGTGAAGATCGACCCGCGCGAAGGAGAGCAGACCGGATAGGCGCAGTAGGCCTCGCCGAAGGACGTGCCCGCCTTGGCGATCGAGTCCATGGCCGGCGTTCGCAGCCACGGATTCCCCGCGCCGGACCAGGCTCCGAAGGACTGCTGGTCCGTCATCAGAAGCAGCAGATTGGGGCGGCGCGGCGCCTGCGCGGCGGCGGCGCCCAGCGTCGAAACGAAGCCCCGCCGTGTCACGCGACGATCTCCTGGATCGGGTTGCCGCCGAGGTCTGTCAACCGGCGGTTGCGGCCCGCGTGATAGTAAGTGAGCCGCATGTCGCTGAGCCCCATCAAGCGCAGGATGGTGGCGTGAACGTCGCGAATCCGGTAGATATTCTCGACAGCCTTGAATCCGAGATCGTCGGTGCGCCCCACGGTCACTCCCGGCTTGACGCCGCCGCCCGCGAAGAAGATGGTCATGGCGCGCGTATTGTGGTCGCGGCCGGCCTTGTCGCGCTGATCGGCGAGATTGTCCGGCGTGCGGCCGAACTCGCCCATCCACACGATGAGCGTGGAGTCGAGCAGACCGCGGCGCTTCAGGTCCGCGATCAGCGCCGCGATCGGCTTGTCGACCTCTTCGGCGTTCTTCTTGTGCCGCGTGAGCAGTTCGGTGTGCGAGTCCCAGGACTGGCTCGGCGTGTAAAGCTGCACGAACCGCACGCCCTTTTCGACGAGCCGGCGCGCCATCAGGCAGCGGCGTCCGAACGACTCGGTGACCTCGTTGTCGAGTCCGTACATCGACCGCACGCTCTCCGGCTCGCCATCGACATCGAGCGTTCCCGGCGCCTCGGTCTGCATGCGGTAAGCGAGTTCGTAAGCGTCGATGCGGCCTTGCAGGTCCGGATTGGTGAAGTGCCTGCCGAGGTGATCCTCGTTCATGGAACGTAGCAGTTCGCGCTCGGCCGTCTGTTGTTCGGGGCCGATCCCGGCGGGCGGCTTCAGGTCCCGAATCGGCTCGCCTTTCCAGCGCAGCATCGTGCCCTGATAGCTGGCGGGCAGATAGCCCGCGCCCCACTGTTGGGACCCACTGAACGGCAGCGCGCGGAAATCGGGCAGCACGACGAAGCCGGGCAAGTTCTGGTTCGGCGTGCCGAGGCCGAAGGTGGTCCACGCGCCCACCGATGGCGATCCGGGAATCACCGTGCCGGTGTTCATCAGGAACACGGCCGCCGGATGGTTGCCGTTCTCGGCCTGGATCGATTTGACGAACGCCATGTCGTCGACGCAGCCGGCCAGATTCGGGAACAACTCCGAGACGTCCATGCCGCATTGCCCGTGCCGGGCGAACTTCCACGGCGACCGCAGAATCAAGCGCGGCTTGGCGAACAGGCTGACCTGATCGGTGGCGCGCTCCTTGCTCCAGTCCATGACCGTGTTGTCGAACTTGTCGAGCGCGGGCTTGGGATCGAAGGTGTCCATCTGACTCACGCCGCCGAGCATGGTGAGAAAGATGCAGGACTTCGCCTTGGGCCGGTGGTGCGGTTCGCGCGGCGCGAGTGGAGCGTTGCCGGCCGCTTGTAGCGCGTGCGCCAGCGCGATGGGCCCGGCGCCCAGCAACGTGTTGTAGAGAAAGTCGCGGCGATGTTGCATGGCTGCTACTCCAGGTAGAGGAATTCGTTGAGGTTGAACAGCACCGCGTTGAGGCGGGCCAGCGCGTCCTCGGGCCTGGCCGCCTTCGCGTAGAGCGCGGCGGCGCGCCCGGATTCGTTCTCCGAGGGAACGCGGCCCAACGCGATCTCGAACGCGCGCCGGATCTGTTTGTCCCGGTCCGGCCCGACCGCCTCCACGATCCGCGCGGCGAGCTTGGAGGCGGCCTCGGTGGTCGCGGTTCCGTTGAGCAGCGTGAAGGCCTGCGGGGCCACGGTGGTTACGTTCCGGCGCGAGCACGATTCGCTCATGTTGGCTCCGTCGAACACTTCCATCATCGGCATGGTCACGCTTCGCCGCTGGAACATGTAGACGGTGCGCCGAGCCTGTTCCTTCTCGCCGGACGCGAACCACTTGAAGAACTCGAATCCGTCGGCGACGTCCTGACCGATGGCGAAGAACGCTCCCGGCCCGCCGTGGGACGGCTGCAACTGTCCGCTGAGAAGAAGCAGCGTGTCGCGGATCGACTCCGACTCGAGGCGCAGCCAGTTCATTCGCCAGAGCAGCAGATTCGCGGGATCGGCCTCGTTGTAGCGTTTCCAATCGGGACTCGCGGTCGATTGCCGGTACGCGTTCGACAGGAGCATCGTCTTGTGGAGCTTCTTGAGGCTCCAGCCCTTTTCGACGAACTCGACGGCGAGCCAGTCGAGGAGTTCGGGATGACTCGGACGGTCGCCGTTGCGGCCGAAGTCGGACGGCGTGCGCACGATGCCCTCGCCGAAGTGGTGCTGCCACACGCGATTCGCCATCACGCGGGAGGTGAGCGGATTCGATGGGCTGGCGATCCATTCCGCGAGCGCGCGCCGCCTGCCCGAACTCCCGCCGGCGAACGGTATCTTTGCGTCCTCGCTTTTGGATGTGACGCACGATAAGAAACCGGGCTCGACGGATTCGCCCCTGGCGGAGAGTTCCCCGCCCTTCAATACGTAGGTCGCCGGGAGCGACGGAACGTGCGGTGGCGTGACGTCGCTCACCGCATAGGCCACGGGGCGGTAGCGGCCGAGCGCATCGGTGGCGCGGCGTTGGCGGTTGCGAGCCAGTTCGTGCGCCTTGCGGTCCTCTTCGCCAAGCGTGGTGTTTTTCTTGTCGCGGAGCGCGCGTTGGAGGTCGCCCTTGGCGGGCAGCTTTTCCTTCAGGCGCTTTTCGATCTGCTCGAGCGCTTCGTTGGCCGCGTCGATCTCGTCCTCGGTTTCGCGCAGGAGGCGGCGCATTGTCTTGGGATCCTCGACGGGGAGGAACGGAGCCGGGCGGTCGTCGACGCGCGTGGCCGCGAAGAAGGCCTGGAGCCGGTAGAAGTCGCGCTGCGGGATGGGATCGTACTTGTGATCGTGGCAGCGGGCGCAGCCGGCGGTGAGGCCGAGGAAGACCTGCGAGGTCGTGCCGGCGACCTCGTTGAGGAAGTCCTGCCGAAGCTGCGTTTTGAAGTTGGCGTCAGCCTCCCAGGTGGCCATGCGGAGGAACCCAAGCGCCACCAACTTCTCGTCCTTTGCGCCGCCGCGCTTGTCGTCGATCTCGTCACCGGCTATCTGCTCCTTGACGAAGACGTCATAGGGCTTGTCGGCGTTGAAGGCGCGGATGACATAGTCGCGGTAACGCCAAGCGTTGGGACGCTCGCCATCGATGGCGAAACCGTCGCTTTCGGCGAAACGCGCCAGATCGAGCCAGTGGCGCGCCCAACGTTCGCCGTAGCGGGAGTCGGCGAGGAGGTCGTCGACCACCTTTTCATATGCCGCGGGGGAGGGATCGCGCTCGAAGGCGGCGATCTGGTCCGGCGACGGGGGGAGCCCGGCGAGGTCGAAGTAGACGCGGCGCAGGAGGGCACGCGGCGCGGCCGGAGGCGCGGGCCGCATCCCTTTCGCTTCGAGCTTGGAGAGGACGAACGCGTCGATGGGATTGGCGATCCACTTCTTGTCGTTCGTGGCCGGAACGGCCGGCCGCGACGGAGCCTTGTAGAGCCACGCGGCGTGGTTATCGGTGACGGCGCGCGGGGCCGGCTCCATGGCGTCAATGGCCGCGGCGATGGCGGCGATCGTCTCTTCGGGGAGCGATCCGCCGAGCGGCATCTTCGGTTGGCTCTCACCGCGGAGGTATCGGACGATGGCGCTGGCCTTGGCGTTGCCCGGGACGATCGCGGGACCGTGCTTGCCGCCCTCCAGGGCGGATTTCCAGTCAGCGAGGCTCAAGCCGCCGGACGCGGAAGCGCCATGGCAGGATCCGCAGTGCGCCGCCAGCACGGGCGCGAGCTTCTGTTCGAAGACGGATTCGTTCGGGGCGGCAGCCAAACTCGCCGCGAGGAGCCACCCAGCATGGATTCTCATGTATTTCGTTTCCTTATCGTATAACTTTCGGTGAGGCCGCGGGAGAGGCCGTGGTCGAGTTTCGACGAACCCGGACAGGACAGCCGATTTTTGTCCGGGTTGGGTCCGGAAAAATCGTATGTAGTTCATATGGAAGGAGTTCCCGGAATGTCGGAGTCGCGCGAACCCGGACAAACCCGGACAAACGCGGACAACCGGACCGACCTGGAGTCCGGAGGCCCGCCGACTCGACGAACCCGGACAGGACAGCCGATTTTTGTCCGGGTTGATCCGTAAAAAATCGTATGTAGTTCATATTAAACGAGTTCCTGGAGAATCGAGGCCGCGCGAACCCGGACAAACCCGGACAAACGCGGACAACCTGGTTCACTGGAGTCCACCTGGCGCCAGCGTCCTGGAGACCGGACCACGCGGCCGGGATCCGTGCCCGCCAGTTGTAGGCGCGGAGCGCCCCAGAGGTCCAATAGTAGGCGGCGTCCATGGGCAAGTCTGGAAAACGACCGCGGGTGTCGCGGGAGGGATGGCGCTATTCGATTGAAAACACGGGAAATCGAGTTGCAGGTTTTTGGGGGTAGTTGCGGAACGGCCAACGCCGCTTCGAAAGGGATGACCGGGCAGGAAAATGAACTCCCATTTCCGCGACGCATGTCAATGGCTGTGGGCTGGTAGCCAAGCTAGTCCGTGGCTGGTCCGAGTGTTCGGAGCCCTCCAACGACCGAGCACCGGTCGATCCCCGCGAGATTTTGGATCGTGGCGGGTGGGCCGCCAGACGACTGACCTGGACACCGCCCCGGTGGACGCCAAGCCGCCCGCGCCGGAGAAGTAGCTCTTGCCCGGCCGGCGCGATGATACGCGGTTACGACGCGGGGCCAGCATCAGGATCGCCACGGCGGCCACCGGCTTCGGCATCGAGAAGAAGCGGAAGAGTCCGCCGGAACCTGTTTTCGACGAATTGTGCCTCTCCCCGAGCGTCCCTTGCCCTTGCGGGTGCTGATAGGCTGGTGAATCATGCACGTGTCACGCCGGACTTTTGCCCGGTCCCTGGTCTTGGGTGCATCTGCCTTGGCTCCCACGGCTGGGACTTCCGAGCCCCGCTACCCGGTTCAGTTCGTGGATATCGCCGCGCGGGCCGGACTGCGAGACATCGTCTACTACGGAGGCGTTGACCGGAAGACGTACATTGTCGAAGTCAACGGATGCGGCGTTGCGTTCTTCGACTACGACAACGATGGCTGGCTCGACATTCTGGTGCTGAACGGCTCGCGGCTGCGGGGATTCGACAAAGGCCAGGAGCCGACTAATCACCTCTACAAGAACAACCGGGACGGCACGTTCACCGATGTGACGCGCGCGGCCGGACTGGCGCGGTCCGGCTGGGCGGGGTCCTGCTGCATCGGAGACTACGACAACGACGGCAACGACGATCTGTTCATCACCTATTGGGGAAAGAACGTCCTGTACCACAACAACGGCGACGGGACCTTCACCGACGTTACCGAACGTGCTGGAGTGGGGGGCGATCCCAAGCGATGGAACGCCGGGGCCACCTTTGTGGATTATGACCGCGACGGCAAGCTGGACCTTTTCGTCTCGGCTTACGTCGACGTGGACATGGCCGAACTTCCCGTGCCTGGGGCCGGCACCAATTGCACGTACAAGGGCATTCCGGTCTACTGCGGCCCTCGTGGACTGAAGGGGACCTCCAACATTCTCTATCGCAACAATGGCGATGGAACGTTCACGGACGTGACCCGCAAGTCCGGAATCGCGGTTCCAAGCGGATACTACGGGATGTCCGCCACCACGATTGACCACAACGGCGACGGCGCCGTGGACATCCTGGTGATCAACGATTCCACGCCGAGCGTCCTCTACCGCAACAACAAGAACGGCACGTTTACCGACGTCGGAGTTCGCGCCGGCGTGGCCTATGACGAAAACGGGCAAGAGCAGTCGGGCATGGGTGTCGCGGTGGCGGACTACGACGGCGATGGGTTGGTGGACATCGTGAAGACGCAGTTCTCGGACAACTACCCGGCGCTGTACCGGAACATGGGGCGCGGGTTCTTCCAGGAGGTGTCGACCGCGGCCGGACTGAATACAGTCACCAAGTACGTGCAGTGGGGAACCGGCCTGGTGGATTTCGACAACGACTCCTGGCCCGACCTCTTCTATGTCACGGCGCACGTTTTCCCCGAACTCGAGAAAGCGCATCCCGAGTATCCGTTCAAGGGGCCGCGCTTCCTGTTTCGCAACCTCGGCAACGGCAAGTTCGTCAATGTGACCGCCGAGTGTGGACCGGGGCTGACCACTCCGCACGCCAGCCATGGATGCGCGTTCGGCGACTTCGACAACGACGGCGACATGGACGTGCTCATCATGAACCAGAACGAGCCGCCCTCCCTGTTGCGAGCCGACGTCGGTTCCGGTCACCACTGGCTGAAGGTGAAGCTGACCGGAACCGTCTCCAACCGGTCGGCGATCGGCGCCCAAGTAACCGTGAAAGCCGGGCGGCGGATTCAGGCGCAGGAGGTCCAGAGCCAAAGCAGCTACTATTCGGTGAACGATTTCCGCCTTCATTTCGGCTTGGGCGCGGCCACGCAAGCGGACTCCGTGGTGATCCGGTGGCCCAATGGCTTGACCGAGACCTTGCGCGATGTTCCGGGCAACCAAGTAGTCTATGTGAAGGAGGGGCACGGGATCGTTCGGACCGAGACATTCGGTCAGCGGAAAAAAGCATGAACCGGATCCAGGCGGCGCTAGTAGCCGCGACAGCCTCCTTGCTGATGGCGCAACGATCGACGGCGGAACTGGAGCCGGTCATCCGCAAGGCGTGCTCCCAGTGTCATGCGTTTCCCCCGCCGGAGACCTTGCCCAAAACGGCCTGGCTGGGGATGCTCAACCTGATGTTCGATCTGGCCAGTCCACGCCAGCTCGACCGGCCTCTTGACAACGTCCGCTTCGACGAATTGCTGGCCTACTTCACCGAACGGGCGCCGGATGACCTGAACGCGAAGCCCTGGAGCGGGACTCCGGCGGCCACGTTGAAGGTGGAACGCGTGGCCACGGTGGGACAGAGTGCGCACCCGGGCGTTTCGCATGTGCGGCTCATGCGGTTGTGGGAGGACGTCCCGGGCCCGCAGTTGGTGGTCACGGACATGATGTCCGGCTGGGTTCTCTGGGCGGATCCGAGGAACTGGGCGGGCGGCTTGCACAAGATTGTCCGCTTGGCAAACCCGGCGCATGTCGAGGCGGTGGATCTGGACCGGGATGGCCGCATGGACCTGATTGCCGCCGATCTGGGCACTCCCGTGGCGACAGATCAAAAAGCGGGAGCGGTCGTCTGGCTGCGCCGCACGGGCAACCGGAGCTTCCAGAAGATTCCGTTGGCGACACGGTTGGGCCGGGTCTCCGACGTCCGGGCGGCCGATTTTAACGGTGATGGAAAGCCGGACCTTGTGGCGGCCGACTTCGGCCGGTATACAGCCGGGCAGGTGTTGTATCTCGAGAACCAGTCCGTTGGTGGAAAGGTCCGGTTCAGCCAAACCGTGCTGATGAAGGCGGCGGGGGCCATCCACGTGCCCGTGATCGATCTCAACGGTGACGGGAAGCCTGATTTCGCGGCGGTGATCGCTCAGGGACAGGAGTCCGTGGTGGGATTCCTGAACGACGGCGCCGGGCGATTCGAGCGCCATGTACTGTGGGCGGCTCCTCACCCGGCTTGGGGATTCTCCGGGATGGCGGCGGCCGACATGAACCGCGATGGGAAGATGGACCTCGTCGTCACCCACGGCGACACGGTGGACGACGGAGTGCACTTCAAGCCATACCAGGGAGTTAGCTGGCTCGAAAACCGAGGCGGCATGAAGTTCGAATTCCACGCCATCGGTCTCTGCTACGGCGCGTATGCTCCGAAAGCCATCGATCTCGATGGGGACGGCGATCTCGACATCCTGGTCTCGTCCTTTCTTCCGGGCTCCGATCTGATCAACCAGCGCAAGATGACGGCGCCAGGCATTGTTTGGTACGAACAGATTTCGCCCGGCGCGTTCCAGGCGCACCCGTTTCCCGACGACGCGGCCTTTCACCCGGCGTTGGAGGCGAGCGATATCGACGGTGACGGATCGCTCGCCGTGATCGCGGGCACGCTATGGATCCGGCCGGGTGCATTCGGGGCTGGCGCTGGTTCCGTGGACATCTGGCGAGTACGGCGAAGCGGCGCGGTGGGAGGCGCTCCACAATGAGATTCTCGCGACTTGTTTTGGGGATCGCGTCCATGACGGGATGGGCGCATGCCCAGCGGCCGGCGGAACTGAGCGAAAGCGACCGGGCCATGATCGAGACTCATTTTCGCGCCGCCAAGAGCGCCGAGGCCGCCGAGGATTTCAAGAAGGCCGCGGAAGAGTACACAATCATCCTGGCCAAGTTCCCGGTGCAAGTGCCCCGGGTGCATCACAATCTGGGCCTGGCCCTGTATTTCGACCGCCGGTGCGATGCCGCCCTGGTGAGCCTTCGCCGGGCGGCGCAACTCGAGCCCGGCGTGGGCGGAACCCACCTGCTCACTGGCATGTCCCACATGTGCCTGCAAGATCCGCGAAAGGCGCTCCCGGAGTTTCTGCTGGCGCATCGGCTCCAGCCCACGGGCGAGACGGCCGTGCAACTGGGAATCGCGTATTCCCTGCTGCGGCAGTCGCATGCGGCCATCCAATACCTGCGGATGGCGCTGGAAACGGGCGACGACAAGGAAACAGCGCTCTACTTGTTGGGCGAGGAATACCTTCGGCTCGCGAAGGGATCGGCCGAGGACTTGATCGCTCGGCGTCCGGACACGGCATGGGATAACCTAGTGGTCGCCCGAATCTTCGATAGTCAGCAGTTTCATCATGTCGCCGCGCAAGCCTATTTGAAGGCGATCCGGAAAGACCCCTGGAACGCGGCGACTGTCCTTCGCATGGCGCGGGTGTTGGCTCTGCTCGGGCGGAAAACCGCGTCCGGTTTGCTGGTGGAGCGTTACCGCCAGTTGGTTCCAGCGGAGCGAGACCGCCGGTTCGACGAATCCGTGATTCCGCCAGCAGTGGATGCCACGAGTGGCGGGAACACCGACTTCGAGCAGGAAATCCGGTCGCTGCCCGCCGCCGATCCGTCCAAGCCGCCGCCAGCGCCGCTGCTGCCGGCGACCGTCAATGAAATGCTGCGGCAGCGGCTCAACACCGATCGTTCCGGGAGATGGAAAACCGTGGTGCGGCAATTGGCCGGATTGCAGGCCCAGGAGGCGATCGCGGCGCTGCGGGGGCTTCCAACGGCTCCGAACGATTGGTTGCCCACCTACCTGATTGCCCAGGCCCATCTCTGGAATGACGACCTGGTCAAGGCGGAGCTTGCATTGAACAGCCCGGCGATGGCGGCGCAAGCCGATCCCGCCATACAGATGCTGCGTTGGGAGATCTTTGAACAGTTAGGGCGCGCGCAGTATCAACGGCTGATCGATCAATATCCGAATTCGGCGCGCGCGCATTTCGTCAGGGCGCGCATCCTGGACGCGGAAGAGAAGCCGCAAGCGGCGGAAGAATACAAAGCCGCGATCGCCGCGAATCCGCGGCAGACGGGAATCCGGCTGGCCTTGGCGGATTTCCACATGCTCAATGCGCGCATTCCGGAGGCCTTGGCGGCGTGCCGCGAGGAGTTGGACCTCGATCCCAATTCCGGCGACGCCAAGGCGTGCCTGGGGCGCATCCTTGTGGACCTGCGTCGGCCCGATGAGGCTCTCCCCTATCTGCAAGCGGCGGTCAAGGTAATGGCGGGCGACGTGTCCATTCACTCGGCGCTGGGCCGCCTATTCGAGCACCGCAGCGCGACCGGCGAGATGGCGCTGGCCCGCCTGCTGACCGTGACTCAGACCTGCAAGCTCCAGCAGCGCCCCGTGCTCGGCTACCTGCTGGAAACCCTGCATTGCCACCGCCGGCGTCAACCGGCTCCCAGCCTT